>CAZLED010000018.1:27504-34608 GCA_964558485.1 uncultured Ruminococcus sp.
CAAACAATGGGAAAATTTTCCGTCAGGGAAATTTTAGAGGGACACTTCCCTCGGTAAGGTGGTTGTCCCCACTACTCGACTTCAATATATCCTCATACCAATTCGCACCAAACAATGGGAAAATTTTCCGTCAGGGAAATTTTAGAGGGACACTTCCCTCGGTAAGGTGGTTGTCCCCACTACTCGACTTCAATATATCCTCATACCAATTCGCACCAAACAATGGGAAAATTTTCCGTCAGGGAAATTTTTAGGAGTAAGGTGGTTGTCTCCACTACTCAACTTCAATATATCCTTACTCCATCACTCAGTAAACTGCTCGATCGTCTTATCCATGGCGGCCAGTGCGGCTTTTTCCTTGGAGGCGTAGGTGGAGGAGAATACGTTTTCCTTCTTCTTCGGAATGGTGTCGGCGATGATGTTGTTCAGCTCACCCCAGCTGTAGATCAGCGCCGGGTCGTAGACGATGCCGGAGAAGATGATGTCCAGCATTTCCGGACCGGTTTCGTCGTACATATATTTCCGTTTGCAGGAGATGTCGTAGTAGGTGTACAGCGTGGTGTCCGTGGATTCGTAGGACAGGGCTTCCAGCATAAAGGCGGCAAAATCGTTCTCGGCGCAGGTGATCGGAATGGCAAAGAACATGGCAAACAGGTCGGACAACGTGTAGTATTTCTCCTGTGCCGGGTTCATCTTCGGATAGGGGATCACGTTGTAGTTGATCTCCGAATCGGAGTTGGACGCCAGCGAATGGGTGAAGCCGTTCATGAACAGCGCATTGCCGCCTTTGAACACGTTACCGGCTACATACCAATAGTTGTAGTCCACCTTGCCCTCGAAGTCGTTGCAGAACAGGGAATAGTCCTGGCAGGTCAGGGCGACCACCTTGTCGATGGCGTTCAGCATACCTTCGCTGTTCATGACGATCGTGGGCAGGTCGTCTGCGTCCTTGTCGATGATGCGTCCACCGGCGGCATAGGTGAAGGTCTTGAAGGCATTGTAGGAGTCCATGACCACACCGTACCGGTCGGCATCGGTCAGCTTGCCGTCTCCATCCAAGTCTGCACCCACGGTCTCACACCACTTTGTCATGGTGTCGATGTCCCAGGTGCCTTCCCGGATCAGCTCAATGGGGTTCGGTAGCCCAAAGTCCGTGACCATATCGGTGTTGTACATGAGCACGTTCACCCGCTGCTTGTCGGAGAGGGAAAAGTCACTGGTGGTGAAGTACAGCTTGTTTGCGATGCTGAGCTGCTCGTTTACGTCCTCGTTCCACCAGGGCATGGCATAATCGATGTAGGGCAGGTCCGTCATCTCCTGCAGGTTTCCCTTGAGCACCAGCGAACCCACCTGACTTTGCATGACAAATGTCGTATGATACAGATCTTCTCCGGCTGCCACCAGCTTGGTCAGGGTATCCGGCGCACGGTGGGATTCCTCATTGGCAACGATCACCACATTGTAGCGGTCCTCGAGGGTGGTGTTCCGGTTGAATACCGCATCGTTCAGAGCCTCGCCGTTCAGCTCCGCCGCATCGATCTCATGGGTGGAGAACTGGGCATAGCCCTCGGCGTCCGTCTGCCCCAGCACCCGAAATTCCCGACCTTCCCAGTCGGTGTCCGGCAATGCAGTGGTCAGCTCGGTTTCGGTCTCCACGGTCTCGGTGTCGGTGTTTGCTGTGGTGTCGGTGGTATCGGGGGTATCGCTGTTTCCGCAGGCAGGCAAAACCGTCATAGCAGCAAGCAGCAGGACAAGAATGCGTTTCCAGGTGGCGTTTGTGGATGTATACATGCGAATACCTTCTTTCCTTATATAATGAGTAGATACCAGAGTAGTGCGCCGGGTGGGGATTTTATATTAGATCTCCCGCAGCAGGAGGCAGGAATGCACAGGCATGGTAAAGGTCAGCGCCTCCGTGGTGCCAAAGATCTCAGCCGTGTGCTCCTTGTCCAGCAGCGTGACCTCGTACCGTCCGGCTTTGCCAAAGTCCAGATGCACTTCTTTAGGCGCAGCATTGTCGTCATCGGTGTAGTAGGTCACAATGGTGGTGGTCTTGCCGTTCTCATCCACGCCGCACAGGGTGTAGAGATGTTCCGGCTCGCTCACACACCGCACCTCGGTCAGACCCATGAGAGACGCAAACCAGGGGAAAGGATAGTATCCCTTCAGCGGCTCCTGGGTGTAGAAATCGAACAGGCCGTTGAGCACGCAGGGACGGGCATCGTAGTACATGAGCAGATCGATGGAGGACTTCTGCGCTGCCGTCATGCAGGCCATGGTGAAAGCGGCACCCTTGATCCCAATGACCGCCTGGATGGAATACACATATTCGTCCACCCAGCCTTTCACGTAGTTCCACTCGTTCAGGATGCTCTCTGCTTTTTCGTAGCCGTTGTCGTCCATGAGACGGCGCATCCGTGCAGCCTTTTCGGTCATGTGGATGGGCTCGGTGCAGTAGATGTGCCAGGAGAAAAAGTCCATGGGCACGTTCCGTTTGTGCATCTCCGCAAGGAAATCTGCCGCCCAGCCTTCGTTGCCAGCCAGTGCCGGACCACCGATCTTATACTGTGGGAAGCAGGCTTTCAGGTGCTTGGCGGTGATTTCGAATAGATCGAAGAACTGTGCCTTGGTGCCACCCCAGGTGCGTTTGTTTGTGCTGTCGTCTGCGTCCAGATCCGGCTCGTTCCAGATCTCCCAATATTCGATGTCGTAGTGGTGCCCATTCGCCCAGCCTTCGTTCATGTGCCGGATGATGTGCTCACAAATGATGGCCCACTTCGAAAAGTCCTTCGGTGGGATGGTGCCGTACTTCTTCACATAATGCTCGATCTTCTGTCCCAGCCGGAAGAAGGGCTTCGTCCCGGCATCCATGATGATCTCCAAATATTCGTCCGTGCACGCAAAATCATAGGACGCCGGATCATTGGGATCTGCGTCAAAATCCGGGAAGATGGCGGTGATGTCCACGGTGTGCTCACTGCCGTAGTTGAGCTCAAAGGCGGCATCGTGGGTACGGGCATAGGGAATGTGGGCGTCCCGAAACGCTGCAAAATTGGAACGCTTCTGGTCGTTCACGTGCCGTTTGATGATGGGACCGTTGTTGACGGCGTGCATGGGCTTGAAGGCGCCGTAGGTCTTCGATAGATCAAAGATCAGGTTTTCCATGTGGGTTCTCCTTGTATGACGGATTCTATTATGTTCTATGCATAGTATAGCATAATCGGACAAAAACTGCAATAGTTTTGTGCAACTTTTTCGGTTGCGCCGCGATTTTTGTGTGCGGTGCAGTTTCTCTGCGATACGGTTTATCTACGGCAACGGAAAAAGGCCTGTCGGGCAGGACAGACCAGATTCGTTGTGTGGATCCGTGGTTCAATGTATTTTGTATTTCAGGCGCATATTGTCGGCGATCATGGCGATGAACTCGGAGTTGGTGGGCTTGCCTCGGCTGTTCTGGATGGTGTAGCCAAAGTAGCCGTTCAGCGTGTCCAGGTCTCCTCTGTCCCAGGCCACCTCGATGGCGTGTCGAATGGCACGTTCCACACGAGAGGTAGTGGTCTGGTATTTTTTTGCCACCGAAGGATACAGCACCTTGGTGACAGAGTTGATGATGTCGTTGTCCTGGATGGTCATGAGGATGGCGGTGCGCAGGTATTGGTACCCTTTGATGTGGGCCGGTACGCCGATCTGGTGGATGATCTTGGTCACCTGTGCCTCCATGTCCTCTGTGTGTTCCGGATCGTTGTCCCCTGCTTCGGTCGCCATATCCCGGTTACGGCACAGGGTCTCCACCCCATCTCGCAGTGCCGCATAGTCCACCGGCTTGGGGATGCACAGCATAGCACCGGCACGGTTGGCGTCCATGTAGCTGCTGGTGGAGGGCATAGGCACCAGGATCACAAAGGCCGGCGGTGCGTCCAGGGACAGGGCATTCGTCTGCCGGATCAAATGCAGCCCATCCACGCCGTCCATCCATAGGTCCGCAACCACGATGTCGTAACCGCCACTCTCGATCATGCGCAGTGCCTCGTCTCCCGTCCTTGCTTCCTCTACGGTCGTATGCTCTCTCTTTTGCAGACAGTCCCGGCAGCTTCTCCGGATCTCTCCATTTTCGTCTGCGATCAGGATCTTCCATTCTCTTTCCATGCGTTTTCTACCCTTTCTGTTCCATGCGATTTTCAGTAACCATATTTTACCATAACTGGTAAAATTTTGCAATCCTTTTTCTGCAATAAAGATTACCAAAAAATGGAATACGAATTTGTGAAAGTTGACGGCAGCCGAACAAAAAAACCACCGAAGGCAAGAAATCTTCCCACGCCGGGCAAAAAGTAAAGGATGGTTGCTTGCCATTTGGCGAAATCTGTGGTACAATGATAAATAATGATAAAACACACCATGCACATAGGAGGTGCCCCACCATGGAATATCCCTCTTTGCTGTGGCAGGCTGGTCTGCAGACGGAGGAAAGACTTTTCCCCAAGGACAACAGCGGCAGGATCACACCGGTACCGGGCAGCATATCGGTCACGACCATCGAGGATCTTCTGCCAAAGAAAGCTTTTTGCGACACCAGTGCTGCGTTCTTTCGCCATCCCTGCACCGGCGATGAGATCCGGGACAGGCAAAAGCTGCTCTGGACCTTGTCCCATGACGACGAGGCACTGGGCAGACTGGAAGCCTGGACCGATGCGCTGGGCCAATTCGAGCAGCTCCTGAGACGCTGGCAGTCGCCCACCAGCACAGAATACGCCCATGCACTGCTGTTCCCGGCGGTGGCCAAGGCCTATGGAGACCTGGTGGAGCAAGGGGTCTCTGCCATTCCCGATGTGTCCGGACAAACAGCAAAGGTGCGTGCGTTTTTCACCGATCTGCGGGCAGAGCCGGAAATGAGGACCCTACGGCAGGAGATCGATGCTTTTCAGGCACGCTGGCCCCAAAATGTACGACTGGAAATCGGCGGCACGTCTCCCCTGGCAGAGGGCATTGCAGACAGCCATCGAGAGAAGCTGCGGCAGATCTTTGTCGATATGGGCATTGGCGAGCTGTGTCCCACGCTGCGTGCCCACATGGCTGAGCCTGACACCATCGATGCCTATGGCACAGCCTATCCCGATGTGCTTGTGGGTGCCCGGCGACTGCTGGATACCTACGAGACTTTGCTGCTTGTGACCTACGCCATGGAGCAGATGCTGTCATACCGCATAGAGCTGATGTTTTTGCGTGAGGCGGCGGTGTACGTGCGGCATATGGAGGAGATGGGGTATCCCATGTGTCTGCCCAAGGTGGCAAAGGAGCGCACCATCCACCTGCGCTCTCTTCGGGACGTCTCGCTGGCGGCACGAGAGCTGTGTGGCAATGCGGTGGTGCCCAACGATGTAGACCTGACCGGAGATAGCCACTTCTGCTATGTGACCGGTGCCAACGGTGGTGGCAAGACCACGTATCTGCGTTCGGTGGGCATTGCGGTGCTGTTCTTTCTGGCAGGTTGTCCGGTGTCTGCGAAGGATGGAGAGATCTTTTGTTTTCGGCGGCTGTGCACCCATTTTCCATCCGAAGAGGATTTCACCGATTCCGGCCGGTTCGTGGATGAGGTACGCCGGGCAGACGAGATCCGTGCAGTGGCCGACCCTGACACGGTGGTGCTGTGCAACGAGACCTTCTCCGGAACCGATGAAGAAAAGTCCGAGCGTTATTCCCGGTCGTTGGCAGAGGATATGGCGGACTGCGGCGCCTTTGGCCTGTACGTGACCCACATCCACAGCCTGACCCATGGACGGATCCCCACGTTGGCGGCTGTGGTAGACGAGACCGACGAGAACCGGCGTACCTATCGGATCCGGCGCATGGACGGCACCGATTCTTCCTTTGCCATGGATATTTTGAAAAAGTACGATCTCACCGAAGAAGGACTTGCCCGGCGACTGTCGTGCGTACAGGAAAGACGAGGTGAAAGGGTATGAGCCGGATCAGTTTACTGACAAAAAATGGAAATGCACTGCCGCTTTTGACTACAGCCGAAAAGGAAGCGGGCAAGGCACTGCTCAAGGATCTGCAGCTGGACAAGGTGCTGTGGCTGCTCTGTCCGGAGGCCGCTCCCCGACAAGCGTTGACCGATGCCCTGTGCCGTTCTGCCGTACAGCCGGAGGACATTCGGTTTCGGGGACAGGTACAGGCGCTGTTTGCGGCACATCCCACGCTGCTGGAGGATCTGCTGGGGATCAGCCTGCGTTTGGGGCAGACCAAAAATGCCTGGGATGCCGACCGTTCCCGACTGCTCAGCGGACGGCGTACGAACCCGTCGGATATCCAGCTGCAGCTTTCCGTGAGCCGGGACGTGCTGGGGCTGACCTGTATGTACCTGCGTTCCTTTATCAGCCAGATCCGGGAGCTGTCCCAGGTGCTTGCCGCATACCCGGACAGTGCCAAAGTCCTTGCGGTGTTCCGGGAAAACTGCGACCGGGTGTGGCGTGGACAGACAGAGCTGGTGGAATTTGCCGATCGCTGCCACCGGATGCTAAACCAGGCGACCCGGTACCGGCTGGAAGTCATGCTGGACCCGACCTTGTACACCCACGGCTATATCCTGCAGGATTTCACCTATCTGCGGCAGAACGGTGGAAAACCGGGCAGCAGGGATACGCAAAAGGATAAAGGCAGTCTCCTCAGTCTTCTGGGACGCAAAAGCAAGGACAATGGGGAAAAGCGCACAGTCGGTGTACCCACGGAGACCGGCAAGCCGCTGTCCCATCCCATGGACATCACCCGGCAAATGGAGCTGACCCAGGCGGCCGTGGCAGAGTGCGACCGGTATCTGACCGCCATGCTCCGGGGACTGCTGGATCGGTTTTCCCAATTGGAGGACGAGCTGTACTTTTATACGGGTGCCTTGCAGATCCGACAGGCGCTGCTGGAAAAGGGCGTACCGGCGATCTATCCGACTATCACACCATCCTCCACCGGCACGATCACCATCACGGGGCTGTACGATCTGCTGCTGCTCAGTGGCACGACCAAGGATCGGGTGGTGCCCAACGATGTGGTGCTGTCCTGTGAAGCGCGAGGTTTGACGGCCCAAGGCAAACACAGGCTGGCGGGGATGCT
>CAZLED010000019.1:0-16319 GCA_964558485.1 uncultured Ruminococcus sp.
TTCGCAGGATCGATATGGATCGTTGGCATAGAGGCACATCCTTTCCGTTGTTTATGAAATCATTCCAGCTCCCAACCGGCAGCGTCGGAGGGCATCACCCAGGCACCACGGGGAGACAGTGCCACCGATCCCACCTTGGGACCGTCGGGCAGAGCACTGCGCTTGAACTGCTGGGTGTAGAACCGGCGCAGGAAGGTCTTCAGCCAGCCATCGATCACATCCCGGGCAAAGCGTCCCTCGAAGGCAGCATAGGCTTCTCGGCGGATCTTCTCCGGCGCCTCACCCCAGCGCACGAAGTGGTACAGGAAGAAGTCGTGCAGGTCGTAGGGTCCTACGATATCCTCGGTGCGCTGGGCAATGTCACCATCCTTGGGCGGCAGCAGCTCCGGCGAAACGGGTGTGTCCAGAATGTCCCGGAGCACAGCGGCAAGCTTGTCTACGCCACAGGTATCCGCATAATATGCCACCACACGCCGGATCAGGGTCTTGGGGATACCGCCGTTGGTGCCGTAGTTGGACATATGGTCGCCGTTGTAGGTAGCCCAACCCAGTGCCAGCTCCGACAGGTCGCCGGTGCCGATGACCAGCGCATTTGTCTCATTGGCAATGTCCATGATGATCTGTGTCCGCTCTCGTGCCTGGGAATTCTCGTATACCACATTGTGGTTTTCCGGATCGTGGCCGATGTCGGCGAAATGCTGGTCCACAGCCGCCTTGATGTCCACACAGCGGAAGGCGGTGCCGAACTGGTCAGCCAGATCCTCTGCATTGGAACGGGTACGGCTGGTGGTGCCGAAGCAGGGCATGGTAACGGACAGGATCTTGGTGCGCTCCCAGCCCAAAAGGTCAGCGGCCTTCACCGTAGCGATCAGTGCCAGCGTGGAGTCCAGACCGCCGGAGAGCGCCACCACGGCACCGTTGGCATGGGCAGCCGTCAGCCGTCTTGCCAGACCATGGGCCTGGATGTCCAAGATCCGTGCACACACAGCCACCGGGTCTGCCGACTTAGGCAGGAAGGGGCAGGGATCGATGACGCCGGTCAGGTCGGTGTCGGACAGCGCCAGGGACACCGGTACATCCATGGTTGCCACCGGACGGAGCTGCCGTTTCCTGCGGTCGTGGGTCAGGTGATGGACATCGATGACAGCCGTGGTCAGCTTGTCGCCGGAGAAGGGCAGTGCCTCCGCAAGCACGCTGCCGTTTTCGCCAATGAGGCAGTGCCCGGCAAAGACCATGTCCGTGGTGGATTCGGTCTCTCCGGCACCGGCAGTGACTATAGCGCACAGGGCCTGTCCGGTGATGGCCTTGGTGAGCGCCCGTCTGTAGTCCTCACGACCGATGGTCTCTGCTTCTGCCACAGGATGCACCACCAGTGTCCCGGCAGCATTGGCGTTCAGGTCTTCCCCGATGGCGCAGGTGATGGACAGATCGGGCAGAGCCGGGCAGGTGAACCGTTTGGGGATCAGCTCGTCGCCGGCGGCGAAATAGCGGGACAGGTTCAGCTCGTCCGCCGAGGCCGGAGAGAAGTGCTGCCGGTAGACCAGATCGACCACTTCGCCATCATAGAGCAGGGCACAGGCATCGTAGAGCAGTCCATCGTCCCGGTACGGCAGACCTAAGCAGACCAGCATAGACTTGCCACTGGTGTGGGCTGTGATGTCCTGCAGAGCGGTTTGTGTGGCAGAGAGGAGCTTTTCGGAGAAGAACAGGTCTCCACAGGTAGCTCCGGTCAGAGCCAACTCGGGAAAGACCAGCACCTGCACACCCTTGGCACAGGCCCCATCGATGCACGCACAGATCTCTACCTTATTATATAATGGATCACCGATCCGCAGCGTAGGACAAGCAGCAGCGACCCGTACAAAGCCATGTTTCATGTATGTATACCATCCTTCATGTAAGCTATCTATAGTATAGCACCATGCGGCCGGAATTGCAAGATGGTGTGGGGCATTTTTCTTTTTCAACTGGCGTTGGGCTGTGTATCCCATGGAGTTACTCCATTTCCCTCGTTTTGGTTTTGTACTGGCGTACGGCGTATGGACGTGTTGTTTTCCGATAAGTATCGGAATGACTGCCTTGCGCAGGCGGCGCCCAAAGGACAAGGGGGAGAAGGAAAACTTCCTCGTCAGTTTTTCTCCCCCTTGCCCTCTGGGGACTCCCATCCCCTACTCGATCGACTCGAAAAGCACCACCGCAGTTGATCGATTCTTTCCCTGGAAGCCAGACATATGGCAGTTAATTTTGTATGGCTTGTGAATCCCGTTTTTGATTGGGCTAACCGAATTAGGACGGTTGGGCAAGGTCGAAAATTTCGTTTGGTGCCAGACGGTTGTGTATCGAATACCCATGTGGAATACCAAATTGTTTGACCGGTAATGTGGTGTATCGATACCCATATTGCACATCGAAAATGATATCGACGTTGGAACCAATTTTGTTTTCCTATACGTCAGCCACTACTCCGAACGTTCTGCGTGAAGCCGAACATACGCCATAGACCAATGTTGCATCCATCAGAACCCGAACTCCCTTCCCCTATGCTAACCCCCATAATTTACCAAAAAACCCTTCTAATTCCCATAAATTCCAGCTGCTTACAGGGAAAATGAAAAATTTGTGTATTTTGCTGAAACGTAGAAAATTCGACCTCATTTTTGTGCAAAATTACCACGATTTTTTGTTCTTTTTTCCGGTGCGATCACAGACCCAACACTTGCCGGATTTTTGCCCGGAAAGAAAGTGGGTAAAAAATACTTACAGCAATTTTGCGCTTGGGCAAAAGTAACGAAAATTACGACGTTAATCTGGATATATTGCACAGGAAAAACCGAAGAAAACCGGGCCTTGGACGAGTGAAAATGTAAATGTAATTTACATATCGTCAGGATTTCAAATTGGGGAAATTCGAGGGTTTTTGAAGGGCCGGTGACGAGGAGAAAACGGAACTTTGACCAATTGGGAAAATTCGACCTTTTGCACCGCTTTTTCCCACCAAACGGAACAAGGTCGGGGCATAGGGCGCTTGACTTTTTTGTGCGCTTATGCTATGATTATGGCATGAAAATCGGAGAGGGGCCGGAATGCGGTGTTTTGCAGGCTTGCTTTTTGCGGCAGGTCCTGGGGCATGGCGTTCGATCCTCTCTGTTTCGGGGACGTAAGCCACCGGGTTCTGCGGTTTCGCGGATCGATCCGGTCAGGTCGTTTGCGCCTCCATTTGTACAGAGAAGACGGCGACGGTCGGAAAACCGGTCGGTGCGTTTCTCGGTACGATTGTGTTTTCTGCAGGATATCGATTTGCTACATTATAGAGAGCAGACCGGCGTGCTGCAGGAGGCATGAACGACACCCCGAAGTGGGTCGGACTGTCCTTTGCCATCGGTCACGGCAGAGAGACGGATCCAAAATCAAGCAGGAGGAAGGTTCTATGAGAAAAACCACAAGCAAAAAGCTGACAAGCTTGGCTCTGGCGCTTCTGATGACGCTGGGTACCGCTGCGCAGGTCATGACCTATGCAGCCGATACCGATGCGACTGCTAAAACAGATGACTCCGGACTCAAGGAAATCAGCGAAGCCCTTTCGTCCATCAATTACGCCGAATACCAGAAGCAGCATGAAGGCGTTTCCAGAGGTACATCCACCGTCACGGTAAAGGCTGTGGATTATCTGGAAGATGAGACCGATGCTACGGTAAAGGTCGAATCGAATTACATGGGCAAGAGCGGTCAGAGCCTGGTCATTCAGGATGATGGTCAGGTATCCTGGAAGATCGATGTGCCGAAGACGGGTCTGTATGCGATCAAGGTCGACTACTGCTCCGTTTCCGACAAGACCAATTCCATCGAACGTACGCTGTACATAAACGGTAAGGTGCCCTTCTCGGAAGCACGTTATCTGCTTATGAAGAAGAATTGGGTCAATGAATACACCGACGGCCGGTTCAAGGTAGACGGCAACGGCAACGAGCTGCGTCCTACCCCTACCGTTGAGCACGTATGGAAGGAATACGAATTCATCGACTCCAACGGCTACTATGCAAACCCCTTTGAATTCTATCTGGAAAAGGGCGAGAATGTGATCACCCTGGGTGCCGTTCGTGAACCTGTGGCCATCCAGAACATCACGATCTATCCTTACGAGGATAAGCTCACCTATGAGGAATATGCAGCCGGGAAGAGCGCCGGGTCCGATATGATCCACCTGGACGCCGAGATCCCCTCTGCTACCTCTGACTACACTGTGTATCCGGTTTATGACCGTAAATCCGCGATCACAGAGCCCCAGCACCACACCAAGATCCTGCTGAATACCATCGGCGGTGAAAAGTGGAACAAGACCGGCCAGTATGTGGAGTACACCTTCACCATCCAGAGCGCCGGTATGTATCAGATCGTACCCCGGTTCCGTCAGAACGAGGTCGAAGGTATGTACGTCTCCCGTAAGGTCCTGATCGACGGCAAGGTACCCTTCGAAGAAGCCAACTATTGTAAGTTCAATTACGATTCCAGCTGGCAGCTCGAACCCCTGAACAACGGCGCCGATACCTTTGAATTCTACCTGGAACCCGGCGAACATACCCTGCGCTTTGAGGTGACTCTGGGTGAAATGGGTACCGTCGTACGGCAGGTGGCAGACGTTCTGACCGCTATCAACTCCGACTACCTGGAGATCCTGAAGCTGACCGGTGCGTCTCCCGACTCCTACCGTGACTACGGCTTCGGTCGTGTCATGCCCGACGTGGTGGAAGACCTGGTCATCCAGTCCATCAACCTGAACGACGTTATCAAGTATATCGAATCCAGCGGTGACATGAAGTCCTCTACCTCCGCTACCCTGACCAACATCGCAAGACGTCTGGAAGAAATGGGTACCGACGAAGACGAGATCGCTGCCAACCTGTCCAACCTGAAGACCGACATCGGTTCTCTGGGTACCTGGATCAACGATATCAAGAAGCAGCCCCTGGAATTCGACTACATCCTGATCCAGCCGGCCAGCGCTGAACTGCCCAAGGCGGAGGCAAACTTCTTCCAGTCCTTCGGTCACGAGATCAAGCAGTTCATCGGTTCCTTCTTTACCGACTATAACTCCCTGGGCTCTGTAAGCTCCGAAGAAGTACAGACCGACCGCTCCATCGAAGTATGGGCCGCTACCGGTCGTGACCAGGCGCAGATCATTCGTAACCTGATCGATAACTACTTCATCCCCGAAACCGGTATCTCCGCCAACATGAAGCTGGTGTCTGCCGATACGCTGCTGCCCTCCGTGCTGGCCGGTGTAGGTCCTGACGTGGCGCTGCCCGGTGCCGGTGCTGACCCCATCCAGTACGCTATCCGTTCCGCTGTATACGCCGTGAACCCGGAAGCCTATGTGGATGAAGCAGATGCTACCGAAGATGAAAAGGCCTTCAATGCGGAAATGCGCACCATATTCGCCGACTTCGACGAAGTGGCTTCCCGCTTCACCGAGGCTGCCTTCATTCCGATCTCCTTGTACGGCAAGGCTTACGGTCTGCCCGATACCCAGTCCTGGAACATGATGTTCTACCGGACCGATATCCTGGCTGACCTGGGCGTAGACGTTCCCAAGACCTGGGACGACCTGATGGCGCTGGTTCCCGTGCTGCAGTTCAACAACATGGAAATCGGTCTGAGCCAGGACTACCAGATCTTCATGTATCAGATGAACGAAGACCTGTGGGCCGACGATGGTATGCGGATCAACCTGGACTCCAACAAGTCCCTGGAAGCATTCGAGACCATGTGTAACTACTTCACACAGTACTCTCTGCCCATCTCCTACGACTTCGCAAACCGTTTCAAGACCGGTGAAATGCCCATCGCCATCCAGAACTATACCGCATATAACAACATCGTTATCTTCGGTACAGAAATCGCTGGTCTGTGGGAATTCGGTCCTGTGCCCGGTATGATGGACGAAAACGGCAAGATCAACAACACCACCATGTCCGGTACCTCCGCTCTGGTTATGATGTCCGGTACCCGTGACGTGGCTTCCTCTTGGGAATTCATGAAGTGGTACACCGACACCCAGTTCCAGGTGGACTACTCCAACGAGCTGGTCGCTATCCTGGGTGAAGCCGGTAAGAACGCTACCGCCAATATCGAAGCCCTGGAAGAGCTGCCCTGGACCTCCAGAGAATATTCTCAGCTGATGAAGCAGATGAATACCCTGTCCGCAGTTCCCCAGTATCCCGGTTCCTACATCATCGGCCGGTATACCAACTTCGCATTCCTGGACGCTTATAACAACCATGCAGACCCTGTTGACTCCCTGCTGCAGTACATCAACACCATCAACAAGGAGATCAACCGTAAGAGAACGGAGTTTGACCTGGAGATCCTGCCGATCGGTTCTACCCTGGCTGACAAGAGAATGGGTCAGGTAACAGAAGCCATCGACGAAATGGATGAATCCACGAAGACGCAGAACGCTGCCGCTATCGAAGCTGCTCTGGCCGCTATCGAAAGCGAAGACATCGCCGCTCTCCGCAAGGCCGCTGGTGCATTCACCGCTTCCGCCGAGATCGCCGGTTGGCTGAATGACGCAGCGGATGCTCTGGAATCCTACCTGGACTAAGGCAAGGTAGGATCCTCCGCAACCAAACGTTTCTTCCTATCTATATAGGAAACAAAATCTTAAACAAAGGAGAGCGTACATGTCTAAGAATACCGAAAAGCAAGTCAAGACTCGTCGTGAAATGACAAAAGCAGAATGGACATGGTTTCTCGTTAAGAAGAACAAGACGGCGTACTTCATGGTGCTGCCCTTCATGCTCATCTTCGTGCTGTTCACCGTCGTGCCTGTCGTTGCATCTCTGTTCCTGAGCTTCACCCAGTTCAATATGCTGGAAGCGCCGAAGTTCATCTTCATGGACAACTACATCACCCTGTTCCTGGATGACGAGCTGTTCGTGACCGCTCTGAAAAACACCCTGATCTTCGCAGCCGTTACAGGTCCCGTATCCTACCTGCTGTCCTTCGTGGTGGCATGGTTCATCAACGAGCTGCCCCCCAAGATCCGTGCTATCGTAACCCTGATCTTCTATGCACCGTCTATCGCCGGTAACGCATACCTGATCTGGACCACCCTGTTCTCCTCCGATACCTATGGTTGGGCAAACGCCATCCTGATCGAGCTGGGGATCATCGATACGCCTATCCTGTGGTTCCAGAACGCCGACTACGTTATGCCCCTGTGTATCATCGTAGCTCTGTGGATGTCTCTGGGTACTGCGTTCCTGTCCTTCATCGCCGGTCTGCAGGGTATCAATAAGTCCCTGTACGAAGCAGGCGCTATCGACGGCGTAAAGAACCGTTGGCAGGAGCTGTGGTACATCACCCTGCCTTCCATGAAGCCGCAGCTGATGTTCGGTGCTATCCTGGCTATCACCGGTGCCTTCGGGTTCGGTCCCGTTGTAACCGCTCTGGCCGGTAACCCCTCTGTAGACTACGTAGCCTACACCCTGAACCACCACCTGTCTGAGTACCAGGGTACTCGTTGGGAGGTCGGTTACGCATCCGCCATTTCCTTCATCATGTTCCTGATGATGATCGGGGCTAACATGCTGATCACGAAACTAATTTCAAAGGTAGGACAGTAACATGGCAAAGAAATTACGTACCAGAAAGCATGAAGTTGTCCTGAACCGTTCTGCAGGAGGCGACGCAGGTATCACCGTGATCCTGACCATCTTCGGTCTGTTCATGTTCCTGCCGATGTACTACACCATCATCCAGGCCCTGAAGCCTATGGATGAGCTGTTCTACTTCCCGCCTCGCTTCTATGTGGCTAACCCCACGCTGGATAACTTCAAGAGCTTATTCAACCTGATGGCAGACTCCTGGGTGCCCTTCTCCCGTTACATTTTCAATACCGTGCTGATCTCCGTCGGCGGTACCTTTGGTAACCTGGTGCTTTCCTCTCTGTCTGCTTACGCTCTGGCAAAGATCGATTTCCCCGGCAACAAATTCCTGTTCCAGGTCATCCAGAAGTCTCTGATGATCAACGCCGTTGTAACAGGTCTGATCAACTTCATCACCCTGTCCTACATGGGCTGGATCGACACCTACCTGGCTCTGATCATTCCCGCATGGGGTTCTACCCTGGGTCTGTACCTGATGAAGCAGTTCATGGAGACCAACGTTACCACCGAGGTCCTGGAATCTGCTCGTCTGGATGGTGCAAGCGAACTGCGTACCTTCTGGTCCATCGCAATGCCCATGGTTAAGCCCGCTTGGCTGACCCTGATCATCTACTCCTTCCAGGGTCTGTGGAACACGGGGCAGACCAACCTGATCTACTCCGAACAGCTCAAGACTCTGAACTACGCCATCAGCCAGATCAACGCCGGTGGTATCGCCCGTTCCGGTTCCAGTGCCGCCGCAACCGTTGTCATGATGATGGTGCCGATCCTCGTATTCGTGGTATCCCAGTCCAACATCATCGAGACCATGGGTTCCAGTGGTATGAAGGATTAAGGAGGATAGCATGAAAAATATCAAGAAAAGACTCCTTGCCGGTCTGGCTTCTACGGTAGCTGTTCTCTCGATCGTACCCACGATGCTCAGCGCCGCCGCTCCCTATGCCACCTATACCTACGCCGCCGACAGCCAGAGAGTATTGACCTCTCCCGCTGCCTACGTGCCGGACCAGGTGGTAGACTCCACCTACATGGGTCTGGAAGTGGCCTTCGACGATCCGAGAGACCTGTTTATCGGGCCTGACCAGAAAATGTACCTGGTAGACGCTGCCGGCAACCGTGTGCTGGTGTGCGACCGCTACTATAAGTTCCAGTTCGAGATCAGTGAATTCACCAACGAACATGGTGTTCCCGACTCCTTCAACAATCCCTCCGGCGTGTTCGTAAACGAGGATTACATCTACGTCTGCGACACCGACAACAACCGTATCGTGATGTTCGATACCGAAGGGAACTACGTAAAGATCGTAAAGAAGCCCGAATCCAACCTGTTCGAAGAAGGCTCCATTTACAAGCCCGTAGCCTGCGCCGTTGACCAGTATGGCCGACTGTTCGTAGTCTCCTCCACCACCTATCAGGGTATCATCGTTATCAATGACGACGCCGACTTCTTCGGATTTATCGGTGCACAGAAGGTAGCGATCGGCGCTCTGGAGATCCTGTGGAGAAAGATCCAGACCGATGAACAGAGAGCACAGAGCGAAGAATACGTCTCCACCGAGTTCAACAACATCACCATCGATGAGGACAACTTCATTTACGTGACCACCTCCTCTATCGACGAATCCAACCAGCAGAACGCCATCTGGAATAAGTCCACTTCCTCTGACTACGCACCTGTTAAGAAGCTGAATGCTTCCGGTGCCGACGTTATGAAGCGTACCGGCTTCTGGCCCCCGTCCGGTGAAGTTTCCGTCTCCAACCTGTCCACCTCCACCATCACCGGTGCTTCCAAGATCATCGATGCGGCTGTAGGTCCGGAAGGCACCTGGTCCATCATCGACGAAAAGCGTTCCAAGGTCTTCACCTACGACGACAACGGTAACCTGCTGTTCGTCTTCGGTGACATCGGTAACCAGATCGGTAACGCCCAGTCCGTAGAAGCTATCTGCTACCAGGGCGACAAGATCCTGCTGCTGGACAAGACCAACGACAACATCATCGTGTACCGCCGTACCGAGTATGGTGACATGCTGCTGCAGGCTCTGGAACACGACAACAACAGAATGTATGACAAGACCATCGAAGACTGGACCGAGATCCTGAAGCGGAACAACAACTTCGATAACGCATACATCCAGATCGGTAAGGCCCTGTATCGTCAGGGTAAGTATGAAGAGGCCATGGAATACTACAAGGCCGCATACGAAACCGAAAACTACTCTCTCGCTTATAAGGAAATCCGTAAGGAATGGGCTTCCGCTAACTTCTGGCTGATCCCTGTGGTCATCGTAGTAGCTTGCGTGCTGATCGCCAAGTTCTTCGGCTATGCTGCAAAGGTGAACAAGAGAGCTGCCCTGAAGATGGGTCGGAAGAGCCTGAAGGAAGAGCTGCTGTATGCTATCCACATCATCTTCCATCCGTTTGACGGTTTCTGGGACCTGAAGCACGAAAAGAGAGGTTCCGTCCGCTCCGGCTTCGTGATCCTGATCATCACCATCGTAGCGTACTTCTACTCCTCTATCGGTAAGGGCTACATCTTCAATCCCCGTACCTCTTACGCCGACGTGTTCGGTGCCATCACCGCTGTTGTAGCACCGCTGCTGCTGTGGGCCGTTGCCAACTGGTGTCTGACCACTCTGTTTGAAGGGGAAGGCTCTCTGGGCGATATCTTCACCGCAACCTGCTACGCACTGACTCCTCTGCCGATCATCATCACCATCACCACCCTGTGCACCAACTTCCTGGCTGCCAACGAAGGCGGTATCGTTACGATGCTGAACTCCTTCGCATACATCTGGCTGGGTATCCTCGTTGTGGTCGGTATGATGTCCACCCACGACTATTCTGTAGGCAAGAACATCCTGACCTGCCTGGCCACCATCGTTGGTATGGCATTCATCATGTTCTTGGGCATCCTGTTCTCCAGCTTGGTTGGTAAGATCATCATGTTCGTTGTACAGATCGTGGAAGAGATCAGCTACCGTATGTAAGTATAACGAGAGATAGGAGAAAAGATATTATGAAGAAAAGCAGAATTCTTTCGGCATTCCTGGCTCTGGTTATGCTCCTTGGCATGTGTACCACCGGCGTTTCCGCTGCGTGGGCCGACAAGGTCGATGAAGACGAAAACCCCATCATCGACTATATGTCCAAGGTCTATGTAAACCCGGACAAGAAACTCGCCGATATGATCATGGTGAAGGAAGAAAACGGCTACCAGATTTGGTTCGAAGAATTCACCGGTGAAGTAGCCATCGTAGACCTGGCCTCCGGTCAGACCTACTTCTCCAACCCCATCGATGTGGCAGCTACCAGCTCCACCTCTGAGGCCATCAAGCAGGAGCTGATGTCTCAGATCATCATTGACTATTTGGATAACGACGTATCTAAGGATATGGACTCCTACACCGAGGCTGCGCTCCGTGGACAGATCACCCTGAAGAACATCAAGGGTGGTATCCGTGTAGAATACACCCTGGGTGAACAGCAGACCACTCGTCTGGTTCCGCGTCTGATCGAAGTCAGCCGGTTCCAGTCCCTGATCTTAGACTACATCGAAAACGACTGGCTCCGTGAAAAGCTGGAATCCTTCTACACCCTGAAGGACCCTGCCGCTCCGGAACTGACCGAACGTGGTATCATCGAAATGCAGTCCAAGTTCCCCATCACCATGGAAATGGCTGTATATGTATGTGACCCGGATATCAAAGCCAGAGAGCTTCGTGAGCTGGAAGAGATCATCAAGCAGTGGTGCCCTCTGTACACCTACGAAGAACTGGACACCGACCATAGCATGACCAACTACGAAGGTGCTGACGCTGCTCCGCCTCGTTTCCGTCTGGCTCTGGAATATAAGATCGTAGACGGCGGCTTTGAAGTTCGTCTGCCTGCAAACGGTATCGAATTCGACGAATCGTCCTACCAGTTCAAGACGGTACAGATCCTGCCGTACTTCGCTGCCGGTTCCAATACCTATACCGGTTACACCATGATCCCCGACGGTTCCGGTACCCTGATCCGCTTCGAAGACGTAAAGGGTCAGACCTATAACGTATCCGGTCAGGTCTATGGCGCCGACTATGCGTACCATGAGATCTCCGGTCAGCACTCCGAAGTGATGCGTTGGCCTGTATGGGGCGTTGTGACCAACTACGGCGAGCTGGCTCCCGAAAAGGTGACCGCTGCGGCTGCCGATGGTTCTAGTTCCACCACGACCACTGCGACCACTACGACCACCTCCAGTGACGATGAAGATCCCGGCGAACCCATCACCTATACCAATGGGTATATGGCGCTGATCACCGAGGGTGACTCCCTGGCAACCCTGATGACGGAACACGGCGGTACCCTGCATCCGTACAATACGGTGTATGCAATGTTTACGCCTCGTCCGTCCGACACCTATAACCTGGCCGACTCCATCTCCGTATCCGGTTCCGCAACCTGGACCGTTACCTCTGAGCGGAAGTACACCGAAAGCTATCGGATCCGTTACTTCCTGCTGACCGACCCGGAGATCGCAGCCGAAAAGAACCTGAAGAACACCTACGACACTTCCTACCAGGGCATGGCACTGGCGCTCCGGGATTACTGGACCGGCAATGGCACCCTGACCAAGCTGGAAAATGTCAAGGAAAATATCCCGCTGTACGTAGAGACCTTTGGTGCCATCGAGACCCTGGAAAGATTCCTGTCCTTCCCCATGGAAGTGGACACGCCTCTGACCACCTTTGAAGACATCAAGACCATGTACACCGAAATGACCGAGCTGGGTATCGGCAACGTGAACTTTAAGCTCAACGGTTATGCCAACGGTACCATGGACTTCTACACCTACCCGGCTAAGCTGAAGTGGAATAAGGCTGTTGGCGGCGACGAAGGCTTTGCCGATCTGGTAAGCTTCGCTCGTGAAAACGGCTTCCAGGTATACCCGGACTTCGACTTTGCGTACATGAACTTCTCCGATGCTTTCGACGGCGTATATCGCAAGAGAGACGCTATCAAGACCATCGACGACCGTTACACCGTACGCAGAGCCTATGACCCTGCGACCCAGTCCTTCGACAGAACCTTCGCTCTGTGTATCTCTCCCAAGTCCTACGAGCTGTTCTTTGACAAGTTCAATCCCGTTTACAGTGGCTTTGGCAACACGGCGATCTCCCTGTCTACCATGGGTTCGGACCTGAACTCCGACTTTGACGAGGACGAACCGTACCACCGCGAGGACAACAAGGCATACACCATCGACTTCATGCAGAAGATGGACGAGAACTACGAAAGCATCATGGTAGAAGGCGGCAACGCATTCGTTCTGCCCTATGTGGACGTGATCACCGAAGTATCCCTGGAATCCTCTCAGTACGTAAAGGCCAGCGAATCCATTCCGTTCATGGGTATGGTGCTGCACGGCTCTAAGGTATTCACCGGTACCGCTGCCAACATGGAAGGCGACATCAATGAAATGATCCTGCGTTCCATCGAAAACGGCGCATCCCTGTACTTCATCCTGTCTTACCAGAACACCAACCGTCTGAAGGAAAACAGAAGCACTTCCAAGTACTACTCTGTAAACTACGAGATCTGGAAGGAAGACATGGCTGGCTACTACACCACGCTGAACGAAGCTCTGAAGGATGTTCAGGACAAGTACATCGTGGACCACCAGTTCCTGGACGGCGAACGTATCCCCGATGCGGATGAAGCAGAAGCCGATGCACTGGCTGTCGAGCTGGAAGCAGAAGCACTGGCAGAGGAAGAAGCTCTGGCTGCTGAAAAGGAAGCAAGAGCAGAACGTCTGGCAGAACGTCTGGCTGAACAGTACGGCATCGTAGATGAAGAGGAAGAAGAAGTCGAAGAAGAAGAGGAAGCCGAGACTGAGGAAGACGAAGACAACGGCGGCCTGAACGAATTCGGCGAAGTCATCGAAGAAGAAGAAGAGGAAAAGGAAGTTCCTGCCAAGTATGCTACCACCAGCGGTTCTATCGTGTACGTGGAATACGAAAACGGCACCGGCTTCATCCTGAACTACAACTCCTTCGATATCACCACAGAAGTGAATGGCAAGACCTATACTGTCGACTCCATGAACTTCGTTAAGATCAACTAAGAAAGGGGAGTGCAAGAATGAACGTAGACGCAAAGGCGCCGAAGAAGCAAAAGATCCAGATCGATAATGCTCCCGGTAAAAAGAAAAGACGTGTAGCCTCCCTGGAAGCTCGCAAAGCAAAAGCGGGTTGGATCTTCATCCTGCCCTTCCTGATCGGTTTCGTACTGATCTATCTGCCTATCATTTTTAACTCCATCAAGTTCTCCTTCCACGAGATCCACATTCTCGTGGGTGGGGGTTACGAGTTGGAATGGGTCGGTTGGAAGAACTACTCGGATGCTATCCTGGTAGATACCTCCTTCGTAACGACCCTGGTAGCCGGTCTGAAGCAGCTGGTGCTGGATATCCCCTCCATCGTGCTGTTCTCCCTGTTCGTGGCTATCATCCTGAACCAGAAGATCGCCGGTCGTGCAGCGTTCCGTGCTATCTTCTTCATCCCCGTTATTCTGACCACTGGTCTGATCAGCGACATCGACGCCGGTAACACCATGAACCAATATATGTCCAATGGCTCCGGTATCGACGACGGTTCCGGTCAGGAAAGTGCTGCTACCGAGATCGTGTCCGTTATGGACGTTGAAAGACTGTTTGCCAACATGATGATCGGTACCGAGATCGTGGAATATGTTGTACAGCTGGTTAACAACATCTTCAACATCATCAACCGCTGCGGTGTACAGATGCTGATCTTCCTGTCCGGTCTGCAGTCCATCTCCCCCGCTATTTACGAATCCTGCTCCATCGACGGTGCCTCCGGTTGGGAAACCTTCTGGAAGATCACCCTGCCTATGGTATCTCCTATGATCCTTGTTAACTCGATCTACACGGTCATCGACGCATTCACATCGTCGGACAACAAGGTCATGGCGTATATCTCCTCGGTATACGAGCAGGCAAACGGTAACGTGTTGTCCTCTGCTATGTCCTGGATGTACTTCCTTGTGGTCATCCTGATCATCGCAGCGGTCGCCGGTCTGCTGAGCACATTCATCTTCTACCAGAGAAGAGACTAAAGAAAGGAGGCTAAAACGATATGACATCCCCTACGATCAAGAAAGAAACCAAGAATAAGATCCGTGTGGAGTTTGAGCGGACTCCCCTTCTGGAAAGACTGAAGGCAAAGTTCATCAACCTGTACACCTTAAAGAGAGTGGTATGGTATCTGTTCCGCTTCCTGCTGCTGCTCGGTATTTCCTACGTAATCCTGTTCCCGTTCTTCACGAAGATCTCCTCCTCCTTCATGAGCCCGGAAGACTTCGTTGACGTAACGGTACGACTGATCCCCCGCAATCCTACCCTGGACACCTACAAGGCTGTTATCGTGGACAACAAGTACTTTGAAGCGCTGTTGAACACCTTCATCCTGTCCCTGACCTGCGGCGTTATCCAGACCTTCATCTGCTGCTTCGTTGGCTATGGCTTTGCAAAGTTCAAGTTCAAGTTCAACGATCTGCTGTTCCTGCTGGTCATCTTCACGATGGTCGTTCCCCACGCAACATTGCAGCTGTCTCTGTTCATGGAATTCCGGTATTTCGACGTGCTGGGTATCATCAACTTCTTAGGCGGCGGTGTGATCGATTTCTTAGGCGGCGGTGTGATCGATGCGGTAAAGATCCTACCCTCCACCAGCATCAACCTGATCAACACTAACGCACCCCTGTACATCCTGTCTCTCACAGGTCTGGGCTTCAAGAACGGTCTGTTCATCTTCCTGATGCGGCAGTTCTTCAAGGGCATCCCGGACGAACTGGAAGAATCTGCTTACCTGGATGGTTCCGGCGTGTTCCGTACCTTCTTCAGCATCATCATTCCTCTGTCTGTGACTATGATGATCACGGTATTCATGTTCTCCTTCT
This sequence comes from uncultured Ruminococcus sp., assembly GCA_964558485.1. GTDB lineage: Bacteria > Bacillota > Clostridia > Oscillospirales > CAG-272 > UMGS1696. The sequence continues at coordinate 15,630 of CAZLED010000019.1, forward strand.
GCTGGCAGTGGACCGACAACTTCTACTCCGAACTGTTCTACACCACCTCCGGCGACATCCTGCTGCCCGACATCATCAAGATCCCCAAGTCTCTGGATACGAACTATGCCGGTCAGGCGCTCTACACCTCTGCTATTCGTAACACGTGTGGTATCCTGATCCTGGTTCCCCTGATCATCCTGTACCTGTTTGGTCAGCGTTACATCGTTCAGGGTATCGAACGTTCCGGTATCACCGGTTAATCCATCGACCAAAGTACATCCCCAAACATACAAAAGCCTTCATCCAAACCGGGTGAGGGCTTTTTTGTATGGATGGCTATTTGTGAGACAAAAACGAAATGGGTTCATGTGACCAATAGGGTATATACCAAAACGATCATCCCGCCGTCAAGCGTGTTTGACCGTACGGTATGGGTATCGTGTACACAAAATTCACGAATCACAATGTACGTTGGTACCATACCAATACAATGAAGACATAGGCGTTCGACGGTGGGATGTCGTCAGCCGAGGGCGATGAGAATACCAAGGGTAGATTGACCCATATATTCGTTTTACCAAAACCTTGCCACGTCAGACCACCATGATGAAATTCCAAATTAAGCCCAACGTAAGTTGCGGATGCCCAACGTAAGTTGCGGATGCCCAACGCCAGTTGCGGATGCCCAACGCCAGTTGCGGATGCCCA
>CAZLED010000019.1:16419-33884 GCA_964558485.1 uncultured Ruminococcus sp.
CCCAACGCCAGTTGCGGATGCCCAACGCCAGTTGCGGATGCCCAACGCCAGTTGCGGATGCCCAACGCCAGTTGCAAAAATTCCCAACGTTCGCCGCAAAAAGTGACGAAAAAACTATTGCAATTGCGGGCCCGGTGTGGTATAATACCGAATAGAAGTACAAATATCGAATGTCATTTGTGATATATTTTCGTTCCGGAAACTGGAAAGGAGCAAGACCCTATGCGAAATCAAAAATGGATGGTGACCCTGCTGTTGGCGGCGCAGCTTTTGACGTTGGCTTCCTGCGGCGGCGGATCCACGGAAACCAAGGAGACCACACAAACCGATACCAGCACATCCGCTGTGGAGACACAGGACACCGAGCTGAAGCCCGATCTGCCCGATGTGACCTTTGGTGGTGCCGAGTATACGGTGCTCCGCTGGATGGGAAATGGCGGCGATATTCATACCCATTTCGAATATGATGCAGAGGAGCTGACCGGTGAGCTGCTGAACGATGCCATCTACAACCGGAACCAGGTGATCGAGGAACAGTACGACGTGACCATCTCCGTGTTGGGGGACAACGCTCCTGTTGATCGGCTGAAGACCGATGTGACTGCCGGAGAGACACCATACCAGGTGATCGCAGACTGGCCGACCCGACTGGCCAATGTGTCAACGCAAGGAATGCTGCGCAATTTCTATGACATTCCTTATGTGGATACCGCCAAGCCCTGGTGGGACAAAAACACCGTGGAAGCCTTTACCGTGGCTGGAAAGCAATACGTGATCACCGGGGACTACGTGCTGTTCGACAAACAGAGAGTGTTGGTCATGTTCTTCAACCACACCATGTCGGACACCCTGGGTATCCCCGACCCATATACCACGGTAAACGAAGGCAAATGGACCATGGATCTGCTGAACGAATACGCTGAGCTTGCCAAGCAGGATCTCAACGGCGACGGCAAAATGGATCCCAAGACCGACCAGTACGGCATGATCAGCGGCTCCAAAACCTATATGCCCTACCTGCTGTTCGGTGGTGGCAGCCGCTATTCGCAGGTACAGCCGGATGGCACCTTTGAGCTGGTCATCGACGATGAGCATACCATCGACATCATCTCCAAGCTGAACCTGACCTTCGGCACCGACAACACCCACTACCTTGAGGACAACAAGGGCGTACAGGTCATGGACAAATTCCAGGCCGGCGAGGGTCTGTTCTACCACGAGGTCTCCCAGGTCACACGACTGCTGGATATGGAGGACGACTACGGCATCCTGCCCCAGCCCAAATTTGACGAGGACCAGGAAAATTACCTCTCCTGCGTCCAGTATGAATGGTCTGCTGCCATTGGCGTACCGGCGACCATCGATGGCGATGCCCTGGAAATGACCGGCGTGCTGCTGGAGGCCCTGTCTGCCCTGTCCCATACCACCACCTACCCCACGTTTATTGAAGATATTCTGCAGTCCAAAAATGCACCCGATAAAGAAAGTGCCGATATGCTGCGGCTCATCTACGCCAACCTGACCTACGACCTGTTCGGCGTGTTCCAGTGCGGCAGCATCGACAGCCTGGTCTACAACAACATCTACGACAAGAAAGGCGAAGGCTTTACCTCTACCATCGCTTCCAATAAGGAAAAGATCATGGCAGCCTATGAGAAGGTCTACGAAGCCTATACCGAGTGAGGTAACAATATGAAAAAGAGCCAACGATTCTGCGTCCTGTGTCTGCTGATGGCACAGCTTCTGACCCTGGCGTCCTGCGGCGGCGGTACAGGGGAGACCACGGCAAATACCACCGATACCACCACCGAATCTGTGGAGACGGCGGAAACCGAGCTCCGCAGCGATCTGCCTGCACGGGATCTCGAAGGCGCCACCTTCACCGTGTATACCCGATCGGCACCGGGCTATCCCCAGTTCGATGCCTATGAGCTGGTGTCCGAGGAAATGAACGGCGACGTGCTCAACGATGCTATCTACCAGCGCAACGCCACCACAGAGGAGAAATACAACTTCCAGATCGACCAACAGAAGTTTGAGGCACCGCCATCCAGGCGGTGCAGTCCGGGGACGATGGCGTGGACTATGTGGTGTCCCAGGTCTTTGACGTGAAGGAACGGATCATCGAAGGCGCCTTCTACGACCTGTACGAGGGTGAATATTTTGGCTTCGATAAACCCTGGTGGCACGATACCATCAACGAAAGCTGCTCGCTGGCAGGGAAGCTGTTTATGACCATGAACGACTATCTCCTGCTCTACAAGCAGCAGACCTATTGCCTGTTCTTCAACAAGACCACGGCAAAGAACTATGCGCTCCGGGACTACTACGAAGCGGTGCTGGACGGCACATGGACCTGGGAAAATATGTATGCCGATATGCAGCAGGTCACTGCAGACGTAAACGGCGACGGTACCATGGACCAGTGGGACAGCTACGGCTTCACCTGCCAATACGGACAGATGCTGGCGGCGGTCATCGGCTGTGACGTGCAGTACAGCGAAAAGGATGCCAGCGACATTCCCCTGCTGAAAGCCGATGCGGAGACCCACATCAATGTGCTGGACAAGGTGGCGTCCATCTTCATCGACAAGACCACCACGCTGCTGGCCAACGACTACAGCAGCTCTGTGACCACCGGCAAATCCATGTGGGACATCCCCAGCGATACCTTCTACGATGAACGAGCCCTGTTCTTGGGCGGCGTGGTACGGTATGCGCCGTCCATCATCGAAAGCTGTGAGGTGGACTTCGGGATCCTGCCCATGCCCAAATATACGGAAGACCAAAAGGATTACTACAGCTACTCCGAGGTGGGCAACAGCACGGCGCTCCTGGTTCCCGTGGTGGCAAACCTGTCGGACGTGAGCTTTGTGATCGAGGCACTGAGCGAAGAATCCTATCGCACCGTGGTACCGGCGTACTACGAGGTCATGGTGAAGTCCAAGTATTCGCCGGACCCCAATGCATCGGCGGTACTGGACCTGATGTTTGCCAACCACCGGTTCGATACGGCACTGCTGTATTCGTGGCTGGACATTGCCGGCATCTACGATTCGATCCTGCAAAAGAAGGAGAACACCTTTGCTTCCCAGTACGCCTCCAAGTCCGGTGCTGCCCAGGCCACGCTGGACAAATGGATGGAAACGCTCAGCGAATGAGCAGGCACGAGCACCCACAGAAATTGCGCTACTGTTGTAGAAAAAATTCCATACCCCTCTTGCCAAAGCCGGATGGATATGGTATACTGTGTACAAACGCTCCATAGGAGGATACAGATATGAAATTGGCACTGCAAATATATACGCTTCGAAATTACTTAGGGAAGGACAACATCGCCGAGACTTTGCAAAAGGTCAAGGACATGGGCTACACCGGAATCGAATGGCCGGGGCTCATGGGCTACACACCGGTGGAGCTGGCAGCGCTGACCCACGAGGCCGGACTGGAGATCTTTTCCGTCCACATCAACATCGACGACCTGCTGGCCTGCGACACGGCTGTGCTGGACGGACTGGCCGAGGTAGGGGTCAAGTGGCTGCCCATTGGTTGGCTGCCGGAGGAACGGTTGGCAGGTGGCGCAAAATTTGCCGAGACCTGTGACCTGATCCGTGCCTACAGTGCCGAAGCTGCCAAGCGTGGGATGCTGGTGCTGTACCACAACCACGACTTTGACTTAGCTGCCTATGGAGATGCCACCAAGCTGGATGCTCTGTATGCTGCGCTGCCGGCCGATGTGCTGGGTGCGGAGCTGGACACCTGTTGGCTGTATTCCGGCGGCGTCGATCCGGTGACCTATCTGCAGAAGTACGCCGACCGTGCGCCGGTGATCCACCTGAAGGACTGCGTCAAGGAAGGCGGTCGTCACGGGTATATGCCCGTGGGCGATGGCGTGCTGGATTGGCAAGCGATCCTGCCGGCCTGTGCCAAAGCGGAATGGATCTGCGTGGAACAGGACGAACCCAATCCCGGTCTGGACGCCTTCCAGTGCGCTGCCAGAAGTGCGGCATTCCTGTTAAAGTAAGTAGATATACACCGCTTTGTGCATGAGGTATCAAGTATGAAAATTGCAACCACCATGGGAGAGATGTACGACTACGTGCCCGGGGAAGTTTTTCCCACACGGACAGCCGATGCCGTAGCCCTGTACGCAGACAGCGGTTTTCGCTACCTGGACTACAGCTTCTACACCGCCAACAAACCCGGCTCTGTGTTCCTGACAGACGACTGGGAAAGACAGGTCGAGGAAGCCGGAGCGGAAGCCGCCAGATTGGGTATGTCCTTTGTACAGGCCCACTCTCCCGATTACAACCCATTCCGGGACAAAAACGACACAGCCTACCACGAGAATGGCCTGCTTGCCACCAAACGCTCCATCGCAGCCTGTGGCAAACTGGGGATCCCCAACATCGTGGTACACACAGCCATTGGGCCGGAGTGCCTGTACCCGGACGACAAGGAAAAATATTTCCACAAAAATCTGCCCTTTATCCAGTCTCTGTATCCGGAGATGGAAAAGTGGAACGTGCGGGTGTGCATCGAGAACAGCGCCGAGGGGAACATGGGGAAGAACTACTTCTTCCTGACCGCCGAGGATATGAACGACTTCATCGATTTCGTGGGACATCCGCTGCTGGGTGCCTGCTGGGATACGGGACACGGCAATATGCGTGGCGCCGATGTGTATCACGAGCTGACCACCCTGGGCAAGAATCTCCACGCCATCCATTTCCAGGACAACGGCGGTGTATACGACGAGCATATCGCACCGTTCTTTGGTACGCTGAACGTGGACGCCGTCATGCGTGGGCTCATCGATGCCGGCTATGCGGGACCCTTGACCTTTGAATCGGATTATTTCTGCGCCTATCGAGGTGGCCACGGGGACGACAAGCTGGCCTATCCGCCGCTGCGTGTGAAGCAGGCCTGCCTGCACGTGCTCCACGAGATCGGTGCGGCCGCTCTGGAAGCCTACGGGATCCCAGAGGAATGAGGGCAATACGGATCACCAAAGTGGAAACTCGCCAAAGAAGCCGCATAGCTTTTTGGTTGGTTCGCAAAGAGATCCGTGTTCACCGATGAACTGGCGTATATTGAAAAATCAAAACGGAGAAAAGCATATGAGCGATACATTTTACAATGGTTTTTATGCCGGTGCTGCCAGAGCGGATATCACACCGGCTGTGGGTACGCTGTTGTACGGCTACAATCCCCACCAGGAAAGCACCTCCATCCACGATCACCTGAGCATCACGGCATTGGCTGTGGCGCAGGGAAGTGACATCGCACTGCTGGCGACCGTCACCGTTGGCGATTTCCAGACGGAGCTGTTGACCGGGCTGCGGCAGCAAATGAGCGAAGCCTGTGGCATTCCGGCTTCTCACATCGTGGTGGCCTCGACCCACACCCACTCCGCACCCAACGTAGCCGGTATGGAAGGCTGGGGTGGCGTGGATATGCCCTATGTGGACAACATCCTGCGTCCGGCTATGCTGCAGGTCGCCAAGGATGCCGTAGCCAATCTGCAGCCGGCCGAATATGCGGTAGGCGTCACCGAATCCAAGGTGGGTATCAACCGGCGGCAGCAGCTGGAGGACGGTACCATCGTATTGGGACAGAATCCCTGGGGCTGCCATGACCCCAACATGACCTGTATTGCCATCCGCAACAGCGAGACCAAGGCCGGCATTCTGAACCTGATCCACTATGGTTGTCACGGTACAGCCGCTGGTTGTAACCGGGAGATCAGCCGGGACTGGTCCGGGATCATGATCGACCGCCTGGAAGCCGAGACCCAAACCATGACCGCCTTCTGGAACGGTCCGATCGGCGACGTAGGTCCTCGCTTGACCAATGGACAGACCGTGGGCAATATCCAGTTTGTGGAAGAACTGGGTGGCGTAGCTGCCATGGACGCCAAGCGTGCCTATGATGCCCGTGGTATGTACGTGGCAGGAGACCTGCACCTGTACGAAGGCGAAGTGGCGATCCCCTTCAAGCCCCTGCTGCCCAAGGACGAAGTGGAAGCCAAGCTGGCTACCTATGAAGATCCGGATTCCCTGATCAATATCCAGCGGCTGGAATATGCCCATTACAAGGCCACCAAGGACGAATACGACGCAGGACTTCCGGCCCACGACAGCCACTATCGCTATGACCAGATCATCATCTCTCTGGGCGACGTGGCATTCGTACCCTATCCCTTCGAGATCTTCTCGGAGATCTCGCTTCGTCTGCGGTACCATTCTCCCATCCGCTACACGCTGGCACTGTCCAACACCAACGGCTACAATGCCTATATGCCCACCGAAGACCAGATCGTCCGTGGTGGCTACGAGATCGGCTGCTTCCTATACAGTGGTGCCTACACCCTGGTGGACAACACGGACCAGGTGCTGTTGAACGAGAACCTGCGGATCCTGAGAGGGAACTGAGCAATACGTTGACGCTGGGCAAGGTTGCAAACGATCCAAAGAAGCCATACATTTTCGCTTTGGCTCGCAGCGTTACAGAAAAATACAAAGGAGAAACAAGTATGTATAGAATCGGACAAGAAGAGATCGATGCCGTGGCTCGTACCCTCATGAGCCGGGACTTTTTCAAAATCAACGGCAGCGGCAAGGAAGTGCTGCACTTCGAAGAAGAATGGGGCAAGACCGTGTCTGCCGACTATGTGCTGACCATGACCTCCGGCTTTGCAGGCCTGACCTCTGCTCTGATCGGTCTGGGCGTAGGTCCCGGCGATGAAGTCATCGTACCCGGCTACACCTATATCGCCTCTGCATTGGCCGTGACCGCTGTGGGTGCCATTCCGGTCATCGCAGAGATCAACGAGACCATGACCCTGGATCCGGTAGACGTAGAGAAGAAGATCTCGCCTGCCACCAAGGTCATCATGCCGGTACACATCCAGGGCTTCCCTGCGGATATGGACGGCCTGAAGGCAGTGGCAAAGAAGCACGGTCTGCACATCGTAGAGGATGCTTGCCAGGCCGACGGCGGTATGTACAAGGGACAGTACCTGGGTACCATCGGGGACGCCGGTGCCTACTCCTTCAACTATTTCAAGGTGATCACAGCCGGGGAAGGTGGCGCACTGGTGACCAACGACCGCACCATCTACGAACGGGCTCTGATCTACCACGATGCCAGCGCCGTAGCCTTCTTTGGCGACCAGCTGAACGGGATCAATGAACCTCTGTTTGGCGGTACCGAATTCCGTGTGTCCGACATCACCGGTGCCATCCTGCGGGAACAGCTGAAGCGGATGCCCACGCTGCTGGGGGATCTGCGGAGAAACCGGGATGCATTGGCTGCACTGGTGTGTGGCGAAGGCAAGGCTACACAGGCACCTTCCAACGATATCGCCGGCGACTGCGGTACCACTCTGGCCCTGCAGTTTGACACAGCCGAGGCGTGCCGTGCGTACGCTGCCAAGTGTGCCGAGGGTGGCGTTGGTCTGACGATCCCGATCGATACCGGCAAGCACGTGTACACCAACTGGACCCAGATCATGGAAAAGCGTGGCGCTCTGCATCCTGCCATGGATCCCTTCAAAATGGAAGCCAACCAGGGTCTGCAGATGAACTACACCATGGATATGTGTCCCCGCACACTGGATCTGCTGAGCCGCACAGCCTATGTTGCCATCAACCCCGACTGGACGGAAGCCGACATCGCCTTCGTGGCCGGTGTGCTGAACAAATAAGCTTCTCAAAATAAGATCCCATAGGATACGCCGGAACCATCGTTTGCGTGATGGTGGCTCCGGCGTTTTGGGCTTTGCCTAAAAAATGTACAGTGAATTTACGCAGAAAGACTTGTATTCTTTGCGGATATGTGGTATACTAAAGTAAACGCTGATCGACCGGGATCTTGCGCCAAAATGGCTTGGATGCGTTGGGGGCTCAAAATCGATCTTGCGCAGCGTTGGCTTCCGTGAGCGCTGCACGAAGGTGAGCGCATGGATATATGGAGGAGAAGGAAGGTGCGATTTATGGAAGCGAAGAAAAGTACGATGAGATGGATCCTCAGCCTGGTCCTGTCCGTCCTGCATCTGTCGTTGGCAGTGACGATGCTGGCAACGGGCGATACGCTGCTGGGCACCATGAATCTGGTGACAGCCGCACTGTGGATCGTCGTGGCGATCATTCGCACGATCGAACGGAAAGCGGTATGGGCGAACAACGGCGCCACCGACGCACAGTAACACATACGAAGGAAACAAAAAAAGCAGCGATTCCAAAACGGGATGGCTGCTTTTTGATGTATGGGGGCATGGGTATTTGGCAAAAAAAGAAGGAGCGAATGACTCCACTCCTCCAAGTATGCATCCGCATACGCATACCGCAATTGATAATTATAGTATACCATATCTTCGGGGAAAATGCAAGTCCTATATGAAATTTTTTACCGTATTTATTCTGGCGGTAAGATCAGGATGAATTACCACATTATTTCAGCTTTTTCAATTGCATTTTCAGCTACATTATGAGTGGATGTACTGTTTTCATCTCTACGAATAGATGCTGTCAGTGCGTTTAAAATTGTAGGAGATAACTATATTATCGAATTATGATATGAGCCTAGCCACTTGAAGGCTCTTCTAAATCCAGCAGCTTCAGCTTCTGCAACGGTTAATGCATAAAATTCGCCGTTGTTCTTAATTTTTGTTGAATCATATTGCTGATCAAACGGCAAATGGTAAATTTTGGTAGGCTCTCCGTGTTCATCATGACCAATATTACATTATTTAATTTGAGGATTTCCGCATGAGGTTTATCCCATACAACGTGTTTTAGGTGCAAAAATAACGTTATGATGACTACTCCTGTAATGGCAAATAAAATGTACAAACGAACACCTCCTCGACAAGAACAGTGGATATAGATGTAAAATGTAATGTAAACACAAAAACACGGCGATTCTACATCTAAAACCGCCGTGTTCATTATGGTGGAGATAAGGGGAGTCGAACCCCTGACCTCTTGAATGCCATTCAAGCGCTCTCCCAACTGAGCTATACCCCCAAAGGACGAGTATATTATAGCATACCCGTCCTCGTTTGTCAATACCTTTTTGCAAATTTCTTGCCGCTGCGTCCGATTTTTTTGCCGGCTCTATGGGATACGCTTTTTCCACCGGGCATACTTGCTCATTGGCATACTTGCCACGATGGCACACTTGCCTTGATGGATACGCCTATCCCGTCGGGCATACGTATCCCGCGACGTTTTCAGTCGGAACGACCTGTGGGTGCCTTCGCTGTAGTGCGGTGCTCCCCTCAGCCCAGCTTGCCACGCTGCTGCAGACGACTGTCCACCCGGTTGGACACCACTTCAAAATCGTTGGTCAAGATCGTGTCGATGCCCATGTCCAAATACCGTTCGGCTTCGTCCGGATCGTCGGCCCAGAACACCGTGCAGATCAGTCCCTTTTCGTGGGCTTCGTCTACCATGGCCTGGTCAAAATAGGGCTTGAACAGCTGGATGCCGGTGCAGTGGAATTCCAGTGCCTCCGGGATCATCTCCTTGGGATCGCCGCTGAACCCCACGACCCGGTGCATTTCCGGTGCGATTTCTTCCAGGATCCCCAAAATCACCCGGTTGGGTGTCATGAAATACACGTGCCCGGCGCAGTCGTACCGGCGGATCAGGTCCACGATCTTGCCAAGGGTATCTCTGGTGTAGGGTGCGGCAGTGGTGGCACGGGAGCCAATGCCTTCTTCATCCGACTTGATGTGGATGTTCATGATGCACCGACCGGCCAGCTTTTCCAGCACCTCTTCGAACAGCACGATCCGCATACCCACGAACCGGTCGCCGTGCTTGATGCCAAAGTCATAGCCCATCAGCTCGTCCAGCGTCTTGTCGGACAGCTTGCCGGTGCCGGTGGAGACCCGATCCAGTGTGCCGTCGTGGCAGGAAACGATCTCGCCATCCGCCGTGGGCCACAGATCCAGCTCGATTTCCTCGGCGCCCATGGCAACCGCTGCACCAAAGGCCGGCATACTGTTCTCCGGTGCAATGGTGGAAAAGCCCCGGTGCGCACAAAGCCGAGGATATGCCATGGTGCTGTCGTCTGCCACGAACCCGGCACCGCTGTTGTGATACGTCCTTTTTTCTGTACTTTTTTGATATTTCATAAAAACCCCCAGATGTGAAGTCAGAAGTAAGAAGTCAGACACTCCAATGAGTTGGAGGTCAGAAGTCGTGCTTTGCAAAGTCAGAGGTCAGAGATCAGAAGTCAGACACTCCAATGAGTTGGAAGTCAGAATGAGAACTGCGTGTCTTGAAAATTTTCATTTTCTATACGGCTGTGCAGAATACGTCCGTTCTCAGCCTTCTGACATCTGACTTCTAACTTCTGCCTTTGCGCAGCACTGCGCAGCACGACTTCTGACCTTGCCTTGCCATGTGTTTTCTTTTGCCTGCATTTTATCGATGGTGTTGGCGACGTCGGTTTTGCGGCGGCTCCAATCCGGGGCCAACAATACGTCTGCCAGGCCGTCACCTGTGATCCGACCAATGATGGTGTCCGTGGGCAGCAGCTCCAGTTGGCGGCACACGATCTCGCAATATGCGTCCCGTTCCAGCGGCGTGTAGGCACCACTGGTGTACAGCCCCGCCATGTCTGTCCCTGCCAGCACGTGCAATAGGTGGATCTTCACCAGATCCGGTTCCAGGTCGGCCACTGCTCGTGCCGTTTCCAGCATCCGGGTGCGATCCTCACCGGGCAGGCCGCTTATGATGTGGATGCCCACCGACAGCCGTCCGTAGCCCTTGGGTGCGCCGCCGTTCATCTGCTCTGCCAACGCCTTGAGCCGGGTGTAGCCTTCGACAAATGTGGCATAATCGTACCCCCGGCGAATGGTGCGTGCCGTGTCGTCGTGGATGGTCTGCAGCCCCAACTCCACCATGACCGGGATCCGTTCAGCCAGCGCAGCCAGGGCTGATAGCACGTCCGCACCCAGACAATCCGCTCTTGTGCCCATGCCGATCATCACCGCACCGGGCAGTGTCGCCGCTTCCTGCCAGTACCGGGACAATGTTGTGATGTCCCCATAGGTGTTGGTGCCGGACTGGAAATAGGGGATCATGCCGGCCAGGTGCTTCCATTTGCGCTCTGCCACCGCCACGGCAGACTTATATTGATCGGCAATGGTATCTCCCACCGCACTGCGACTGCCGTCCAAGCAATAGATACAGCCGCCGACCCCACAGGTGCCGTCCTTGTTGGGGCAGGTGCAGCCTACGTCCAGCGTTGCCTTGGCACACTTGCCGCCGAACCGGTGCTTGGTGTAGTAGTCGAAGGTGTAGTATCGTTTGTTGGTGTCGGAATGGGGATAGGGATTGACCATGGCTGCCTCCGGTTGTGATGTTCTTCCAACAGTATTGTATCACATTCGAGAGGGAAATGCAAGATGTCAGCCCAGGTTTGTGAAGTCCTCCAGCATATCGGCGTAGAAGCTTTCCAGTGCTTGGCATCGTTGATCACCTTTCCGATCAGCAGCCCCTTGGCGGTATCGTTTCCTTCCTATTTTTATAGAGCCATCGTGGGTGCCGCACCGCATCGATTTATTCGGCACCCTTCGGTATTCTCACAAATTATGAAAAAATCATGTACAAATCGGTAGAATCGCAACATTTCCTATTGACTTATTCAAAAAAGTATTGTAAAATAAAGGAAAGCGCCTGTGGGTCTGCATTTGGTGCAGTCTCCGGACGAAAAAATGCAAAATCAACGCAAGAACCCAACCATCATCAAGGAAAGGAAACTCTATCATGAAAAAGTTTTTTGCTCTTCTCCTGACCGTGTGTATGCTGTCCGGCCTGACCTCCTGCGGCGGCGGTAAGCTGTTCATGGCCACCGGCTCCGAAACCGGTACCTATTACGCCTTCGGTATCGCCGTGGCACAGGTGCTGCGGGACAACGCTGGCATCGACATTGGTGTGCAGTCCACCGGTGCTTCCAAGGCCAACATCCAGCTCATCGATGCCGGTGACGTGAACCTGGCCATCGTACAGAACGACGTTATGGACTACGCCTACAACGGCACCAACACCTTCGCCGATGAAGGCGCCATCACCTCCTTCGCTGCCATCTGCACCATGTATCCCGAAACCATCCAGATCGTTGCCAAGCCCGGTATCAAGTCCATCGCCGACCTGAAGGGCAAGACCGTTTCCGTTGGCGACGTGGGCTCCGGTACCGAATTCAACGCTGCCCAGATCTTTGAAGCCTACGGCATGACCTTTGACGATATCCAGAAGCAGAACCTGGGCTTCACCGATTCTGCCGACAAGTACAAGGACGGTCAGCTGGATGCATTCTTCGTGACCGCCGGCGCGCCCACCACGGCCATCACCGAGCTGGCCACCGCTTCCGACTTCACCATCCTGTCCATCGACGCCGATAAGCTGGCATGGCTGCAGGAAAACTACGGCTACTACACCCAGTTCGATATGCCTGCCGGTACCTACGCCAACATCACCGAGGACGTGACCACCGTGGCCGTTATGGCTACCCTGATCTGTGACGCTGACCTGGACGAGGACACCGTGTACAACATCACCAAGGGTATCTTCGAAAACACCGATGCCATCACCGCTGCCCATGCCAAGGGTGCCGAGCTGTCCCTGGAAAAGGCCGTGGACGGTATCTCTACGCCTATGCATCCCGGTGCTGCCAAGTACTTCACCGAAAAGGGTGTCATCGTAGGCTAATTTGATATTGCATCATGCATATGCATACGATATGTCGCAGAACCATCACAGCTGTAGGTATTTTGCTTGCAGCTGTGATGCTTGTGACCTTGACCCTGCCCCAGCTTCTGATCGTCCAGGACGCAGAGACCGGCAGGATCTATTGGTTCTCCCGTTGTCCGGACGGTACGGAGTTTGCCGTGGAGTTCATCCATTCGGTGAATCTGTCTCCGGTGATCGACACGTTTCGTGCGGAAAACGGGGAGATCCATGCGGTGTCGGCGAAATTTTACGCCTTTGGTGCCGGTATGCAAACGGAGCTGAATCCCGGGGAAGCCTTCGCCTTTACCGAGGACGGCGCCATGGAGATCACCGGCATATCCACCACCTACGACAAGCTGTCCTACATCGTGGGCACAGTATACGACCACATTCTGACCTTCCACGGTGAGGAGACCAATCTGCGTGCGCTGTGTGGCCGCAATGCCCATGTGGAGATCAAGCTGGTGGGTGGCTGGCTCGTGGGATGACACCGCTATCCGATACACTTCGCATAATCCCAGAAGAAAGGAATATTTCCGCTACATGAAAAAAGAAAAAGAGAACCAAAAGCCAAAGGTGGCAGTGGCAGAGGGCCTGGCCATGACCGATGACGGCACGGTCGACGCCGATAAGCTGATGGCCGAATTCGACCGGGAATCCAATACCCGCAGCTATTCCAGTCCCGTCTCGGCCTGGATCACCCGGATCGTGCTGGTCGGCATCATTGGCTTCATCCTGTACTGCATCGTTGGCTTCATCGAAGAAAGAGCCCGGAAGAGCATCTTCACCGGATTGATCATCCTCTCCGGTTTCCTGCTGTATCCCAGGACCAAAAAGGAATCCACCAACCTCAAGAACATCCCCATCGTGGACGGCATCCTTGGCGTTCTGGCGGCAGCGCCGTTCTTCTACTTTGCCTTCAACGTAGAATCCTTTATCGAGAAGGCCACCCGGATCACTACCTTTGACGTGATCGTGGCGCTGGTCGGTATCGTGCTGTTGTTCGAGCTGTGCCGCCGTGTGACCGGTGTTCCGATCATGGTGGTGGCAGGTGCCTTCATTTGCTACATGGGCTACCACTGCATCATCGAGCGTGGCTTCTCCATCGGCAAGTGTCTGTCCACCGCCGTGTACCAGCTGTTCTACTCCAACGTATCCATCATGGGTACGCCCATCAACGCCTGCGTGAACTTCATCGTGCTGTTCATTCTGTTCGGTGCGTTCCTGGAAAAGACCGGCATTGGTACCTTCTTTGTGGATCTGGCCAACTCGATCGCCGGATTCTCTGCCGGTGGTCCTGCCAAGGTGGCTGTTATCTCCAGTGCCCTGGAAGGGATGTACTCCGGTTCCTCTGTGGCGAACACCGTAGGCTCTGGCTCCATCACCATTCCCGTTATGAAAAAGGCTGGCTATAAACCGGAATTTGCTGCCGCCGTAGAAGCCGCTGCTTCCACCGGTGGACAGATCATGCCGCCGATCATGGGTGCCGCTGCCTTCCTGATGGCGGAAATGACCGGGATCCCCTACGCCACCATCGCCGTAGCTGCCATCCTGCCGGCCGTGCTGTACTTCACCGGCATCTTCGTCATGGTGCATTTTGAGGCAAAGAAGCAGGGCCTGAAGGGTCTGCCCAAGGATACAATCCCCAACTTCTTCAAGCTGATTTTGCACAAGGGCTATCTGTTGATCCCCATCGTGATCTTAGTAGGCCTGATGAGCTTTGGGAAGACCGCATCCTTTGCCGCTTGCTTTGCCATCCTGGCTGCCATCATCGTCAGTATGTTCGATAAGGAATCTCGCCTGAGCCCCATGAAGTTCATCGAGACCCTGGAGACCGGTGCCAAGAACGCCATTGGTGTGTCCATCGCCTGTGCCATGTCCGGTATCGTCATCGGTATCGTATCCTACACGGGTTTGGCTACCACCCTGTTCAACGTGATCGTGCCCATTGCCCGAAAGAATATTTTCCTGGCTCTGTTCCTGACCATGATCGCCTGCATCATCTGTGGTATGGGCGTGCCCACCACGGCCAACTACATCCTGATGGCGACCATCACCGCACCCATCGTCATCGAAATGGGCGTACCCATGCTGGCTGCCCATATGTTCGTATTCTACTTTGGTATCGTAGCGGACATCACGCCGCCGGTAGCATTGGCTGCCTATGCGGGTTCTGCCATCGCTCACTCCGACCCACTCAAAACCGGGGTCAACGCCACACGCCTGGCCATCACCGCCTTTGTGATCCCGTACATCTTCGCCATGAGCCCGGAGATGCTGCTGGTACCGGAAGCCGCACCGAATGTTGCCGTACTGGACGTGATCCGGATCGCCATCACCTCGGTGGTTGGTATGATCGGTATTTCCGCCGGTCTGGAAGGGTACTTCCTTGCGGACTGCAAGATCTGGGAACGACTGCTGTTTATCGCCGGTGGTCTGTGCCTGGTGATCCCCAGCCTGTGGACCGACGTGATCGGCATTGCGGTGCTGGTGGTAACGGTTGGACTGCAGGTACTGCGCACACGTCACGGAGCAAATCATACGACAGCGTGAACCATGGGGAGATCGGCATTGGTCTGCCCATCAACGCTTGTGGCTGCGCTGTTTCCAGGAAGAGATACGCATGACCACACGGCAGCTGTATAAGATATGTAAGACCGTTCCTTACCGCAGGGACGGTCTTTTTTTGCGAAAATGGGTTGACAAAGCCATAGGGATTGTGCTATAATAATAACGAAGAGGTGATACCATAACGATACCACCTCTCCGGTGACCTACTGCGCAATCATGTTGCACGAACGGCTTACCTCAAACGTGAACTATATAGGGTTTACGAATGAAAGTCGGCTAAACTTTCATTCCACCTAGTGAGCTCAGTCTGATTTCAGCAGACGGCTCACTTTTTATTTTCACAGTGTTCCTTGATCATCATGACAAGTGCATACACATCTTTCCCGATGGAAATCAGTGCAGCGATCAGACTGATCGTAGTAGCTATAAAAATATGGAAAATGCTCCGTTAAATCGTATGTATCCATGACAGATAGCTGCGCTGTATCCCCAAGAGATACACGAGGACAAAAAGAAGCATCCAAGAAAACGACATCCTGCACGGGAGAGGGACACGTACCCTCACCGAGTGGTGTGTTGTTTTTTTGATTTGTGCAATATCGCTATTTTTTTTTTTTTTTTTTGGATGAATACACAAAAATACAAATTTCCATTGACATTTGGAAAAAGAGGTGCTATAATGTAAACAATCCAAAATCTGCTGTGCAGTACACGGTACGGCAGACGCAAACTTACTACTCTATTAGGAGATAACTATTATGAAGAAACTTGCTTCTCTGCTGCTGGTTGCTATGCTGGCCGCTACCATGATCGCTCCTGTTTCTGCTGCCGACAACGGTATTCTGAAGGGTACGCCCGAACTGGATGGCGAGATCGATGAGATCTACACCCAGTCTGCTGCTTACGTTGTAAAGGAAGACCTGGTTCACTACGCATGGGGTGACTATGCCGACGAACTGTCCTACGATGCTACCGCATACTTCCTCTATGACGACGCTTATCTGTACGTTGCCATCGAAATCAAGGACGACACTGCTCTGGAATGCTCCAAGGCCGACAAGAACTGGCAGAACGATGCCGCTGAAATGTGGTTCATCGACGAAGGTCTGAAGCACAAGATCCACGCTTCCTTCGACGGGAACTTCTTCCTGGGTGCCGACGCTGACGGTCAGACTGCCTACGATTTCGACGGCGCCAAGGCTTTCTCTGCTGAGACCGTTGACGGTTACTCCATCGAGGTTGCTCTGCCCATGAACGACCTGGGTGCTGACAAGTCCTTCACCTTCTCTCTGCAGGTAAACAATATCACCGTTGCCGACGCCTCCGTTGGGTATGCTGTTGGTTCTCAGGCTGCTGACTACGAACTGACCTGCGTTGCCGACGAAGTTTCCTATCCCGAACCGGAGACCGAAGCTCCTGCCGAAACCGAAGCTGAAGTAGTAGACGCTGCTGTTGAAGCGCCTGCTGCTCCCCAGACCTTCGACGCCGGTATCGTAGCCGCTGTAGCTGCTATCGTATCTGCTGCTGGTTATACCCTGACCAAGAAGAGATAAACGAGAAATATAGCATAAAAAAGAGTCTTCATAAAAAAGCGACATCCTATGCGGTATTCCTACCGACGTGGGTGTCGCTTTTTTGCGCTTTTTTTCTCGATTCCACGAAAACCCTACAAAATTAACGGAAATTTCATATGAAACGTGGTATAATAGACGGTAGAGTAATATAGGAGGAGCGCATCATAGATGAAGAAATCGAATACGCATATCCTGACCTGGCTGGCTTGGATCCTGCAGGGCATATTGGTGGGGTTCGGTGCCATTTTGCCCGGCGTCAGCGGTGGAGCACTGCTGGCAGCCTTCGGCCTGTATCGACCCATTCTGGACCTGATCTCGTCCCCCATCCAGGGGATCAAAAAATATTTCTGGCTGTTTTGCTTCTTTGGCATCGGCGGCGTCATCGGCTTTGTGGGTCTGTCCGGCCTGGTGAACGCACTGCTGGCGTGGAACGAAGCGCTGGTGAAGTGTACCTTCGTGGGCTTTATGCTGGGCACCGTCCCGGAACTGTGGGAGGACGCCGGCTCTTCACTGCCGAAGGAAACCCAAAAGTGGCACCGGAAGCAGGACTGGCTGGCTTGCGGCATTGGCTTTG
>CAZLED010000020.1:0-33229 GCA_964558485.1 uncultured Ruminococcus sp.
GCTGATCCCCCCGATCGCTATCGAAAAGGGTCTGCGTTTCGCTATCCGTGAAGGTGGCCGTACCGTAGGTTCCGGCGTTGTATCTGAAATCGAGGCGTAAGTCTTGTTGATGATACATCGTGCGTAGTCTTCGTAACGATGTTCTATCAGTGGGAAGCGGTTCACCGAGCTGTTCCCTGCTGATGCTTATAAAGTACCCTCGGTTATCCTACCGGGGGTATTTCTGTTTCGCACAAACACATATAATCTTTGGGGATAGGTGAAATTCCTTACCGGCGGTATAGCCCGCGAACTGCACGTCATCGATGCAGCCGAACAGGTGTGATTCCTGTGCCGACGGGGCAAGATTCCGTTACTTACGTAACTGAACTTGTGAAGAAATTCTACAGGGTAGAACTTCTTCGGGCAATCGTAAGCGGATGAAGTATGACTGACACCGTACTTTTAGACAACTTGAAGTGGTTGGGGTACGATATGCATCATACTTCTTGTGGAAAACCTGGGGTTTATCCGACTTCTATGGACTTTTCCACAGCTTGTGTTTTGGTTGCCTTCGACAGTCCGGACGAGAAAAGAGAGAAATTGCCATTGCTATATGGGTCCCTGTGGCCTTTGTAACCTTGACTTTATCCCCAGGATCGTATGATCTTTTCATGCGGCCTTGGGGACTTTTTCTCTCCCTGAACAATATTTCTATTTTCATGGGAGGTTTATCCTTATGCAAACGCAAAGCAATGCTCGCATCCGGCAAATGATCGCTGTGGGCGTATTCGTGGCACTGGCCTACATCTGCTGTGTGCTCTTCCACTTCAAAGCGGCGTTCCTGTCCTTCGACCTGAAGGATGCCGTCATGACCATTGGCGCCATGTTCTTCGGTCCTTTGGCTGGGCTGGTGACCGTACTGCTCACCTGTCTCATCGAATTCGTGACCATCAGCAGCACCGGCATCTATGGACTGCTCATGAATCTGCTGTCCAGCATCACCTTTGTGTGCATCGGCTCTCTGGTGTATGCCAAAAAGCGGAATATGGGCGGTGCGCTCGCGGGCATGGTGCTGGCAACGGTACTAATGGTGGCCGTGATGATGGGTGCCAACCTGGTGATCACGCCGTATTATATGGGCACCTCGCCGGCCGATGTGGCTGCCATCATTCCCACGCTGCTGTTCCCCTTCAACCTGACCAAGGGCATCTTCAACAGTGCGGTGGTGTTCTTACTGTACAAGCCTGTGTCCCAGGCGCTGAAGGCCTCTGGCTTTGTGAAAAACGGTACGGCAACTGTCACCAAGACTGTGCCCGTCACGCCGGAAATGCGGAAGAAGCGGTCGATGCTGGTCATGGGTATCGCTTTGGTGGTGGCAGCGCTGACGCTGGTGTATTTCTTCCTGTCGCTGCAGGGGTCCTTCTCGGTGCTGTGACTTTCGCCATATTTCATAAAGATTCGCCATAGCAGGTTTGCAAATTCATGAAGGTACGTGCTTGCAATCCGGCGAAAAATGTGGTATACTATATCCGTACAAGAATCATAAATCACAATTGAATTCTTATCAAGAGCGGCGGAGGGACTGGCCCTGTGATGCCCGGCAACCTATCCTTTGACAAGGTGCCAATTCCTGACAGATGAGAACATTTCGATAGCATATCCAAGCGTTCTCTCTGCGGAGGGAACGCTTTTTGATCTGCAAAATGCATCCGCCTTCCCCGAAATTGTTGGCTGTCGTAATCCATAGTGTGATATATTGCGAAAGGAAGAAAAATATGAAGCGTTTATTTACCAGTGAATCTGTTACCGAAGGACATCCCGATAAAATTTGCGACCAGGTCTCTGACCGGATCCTGGACGCACTGCTGGCTGTGGATCCCATGTCCCGTGTGGCCTGCGAGACCTGCTGCACCACCGGCATGGTCATGATCATGGGTGAGATCACCACGAAGGCCAACATCGATTTCACCGAGATCGTGCGGAAGACCGTTGTGGATATCGGCTACGACCGTGCCAAGTACGGCTTTGATGGACACACCTGTGCCGTGCTGAACTCCATCCATGCCCAGTCTCCCGACATTGCCATGGGCGTGGACAAGTCCTTTGAAGCAAAAGCCGGTTCGGACACCGATGCCTTTGACACCGGCGCCGGTGACCAGGGACTCATGTTCGGGTATGCCTGCGATGACACCCCGGAGCTGATGCCCCTGCCCATTTCTCTGGCACACAAGATGGCAAGACAGCTCACTGCTGTGCGGAAGAACGGTACCCTGCCCTACCTGCGTCCCGATGGAAAGACCCAGGTGACCGTGGAATACGACGAAGCCGGTAAGCCGGTGCGCCTGGATGCCATTGTGGTCTCTTCCCAGCACGACGACAACGTGACCTTGGAGCAGATCCGTGCGGACATCATCCGGGAAGTGATCGAGCCCACCGTACCCGATGGCATGATGGATGCGGACACCAAGATCTACGTGAACCCCACCGGTCGGTTCGTGATCGGCGGCCCCATGGGTGACAGCGGCCTGACCGGTCGGAAGATCATCGTGGATACCTACGGCGGTTATTCTCGGCACGGCGGCGGTGCTTTCTCCGGCAAGGACCCCACCAAGGTGGACCGTTCGGCCTCCTACATGGCACGGTATCTGGCGAAGAACGTCGTGGCGTCCGGTGCGGCTACCAAATGTGAAGTGCAGCTGGCCTATGCCATTGGCGTTGCCCACCCGGTCTCCGTCATGGTAGACACCTTTGGCACCGGCAAGATCGCCGACACCGCACTGGCCGACATTCTCTGCGACCTGGTGGATATGCGTCCGGCTGCCATCATTGCACGGTTCGACCTGCGCCGACCCATCTACGGCGACACGGCTGCTTACGGTCACATGGGTCGTGAGGATCTGCGTGCGCCTTGGGAAAACCTGGACATTGCAGCTGACATTGCGGCTCGGCTGTAATGCAATAAAAGCGTTTGTATACATTTTAGGGAACGGTCTTGGCCGTTCCTTTTTGTGTTTTCCGGTTGCAAACAAAAAAGCCGCAGAATACTCTACAGCTTTTTATATTTCAAATATTCCAGCAGATTACAGCTTTGCGCCGTTGATCTTAATGCCGGGGCCCATGGTGGAAGCGATCACACAAGACTTGATGTACTGACCCTTTGCAGCGGCCGGCTTTGCCTTGATGATAGCGCCCATCAGGGTGTTGAAGTTCTCGGCCAGCTTTTCCTTACCGAAGGAAGCCTTGCCGATGGGGCAGTGGATGATGTTGGTCTTGTCCAGACGATACTCGATCTTACCAGCCTTTGCTTCGGCAACAGCCTTGGCAACGTCCATGGTAACGGTACCAGCCTTGGGGTTCGGCATCAGGCCCTTGGGACCCAGCACACGACCCAGACGACCGATGGTACCCATCATGTCGGGCGTAGCGATAACTACGTCGAAGTCGAACCAGTTTTCCTTGGTGATCTTTTCAACCAGATCGGTGTCACCAACATAGTCTGCACCAGCAGCCTTGGCCTGGTCAGCTCTTTCGCCCTTGGCAAATACCAGGACACGAGCGGTCTTACCAGTACCGTGGGGCAGCACGATGGCGCCACGAACCTGCTGGTCAGCGTGACGGGAGTCAACGCCCAGACGAACGTGGATCTCGATGGTTTCGTCGAACTTAGCCTTGGAGGTCTGGCAAACCAGATCCAGTGCTTCTTCAGGATCGTACAGCTTGCTCTTTTCCAGCAGCTTTACGCTGTCAGTATATTTCTTACCCTTAAACATTGTCTACCGTCCTCCTCATTCTTCAACAACGACACCCATGGAGCGAGCCGTACCGGCGATCATGCTCATGGCAGCTTCGATGGAACCAGCGTTCAGGTCCTTCATCTTGGTCTCAGCGATCTGACGAACCTGATCCTTCTTGATGGTAGCGACCTTGGTCTTGTTGGGAGTAGCGGAAGCGGTCTCGATGCCGCAGGCCTTCTTGATCAGCACCGGTGCCGGAGGGGTCTTGGTGATGAAGGTGAAGGAACGGTCAGCGTAAACGGTGATCACAACAGGGATGATCAGACCGATGTCATTCTTGGTTCTTTCGTTGAATTCCTTGGTAAAGTTGGGGATAGCAACGCCATATGCACCCAGTGCAGGACCTACAGGCGGCTGAGGAGTAGCCTTACCGGCAGGAAGCTGCAGCTTGATATAGCCAATAATTTTCTTTGCCATAACAAATATTCCTCCTATGTGGTTTATGACGGGAGACTACAATATTTTCTCCCTCCCACGGATATGACAGCGTTGTCTTAGGCTCACGCCAGCAAGCCATAGGAAGTGCTGTCTCTCCCTTGTGTCAGCCATGTCGCTTTGGACAGGCTTAGATTTCGGCAGACTTTTTGACGAAGCGGCGTTCCAGCTCCACGGGCATATCCTTGCCCACCGTAGAGATGATAACGGTCACATTTTCGCCATCCTCGGAGATCTCCGAGAGCTTGCCGGAATACCCACTGAACAGACCATCGATGATGTCCACCATATCGCCGACAGCGATCTTGGATACGGTAGTGACAGTTGGTTCTTCCAACATGAAATGCGTGACTTCCTCTTCAGACAGAGGCACAGGCTTGGATCCGGGTCCTACGAAACCGGTGACGCCACGGATGTTCCGGACGATATGCCAGGTCTCGTCGGTCATGACCATGCGTACAAAGACATAAGAGGGGAAGACCTTGCTCACCACTTCTTTTTCCTTGCCGCCGTCGGATTCCACCACGATCTCCGTAGGGATACGGATATCGGTGATCATTTCCTGCATACCACGATTTTCGACGATCTTTTCCAGGTTGGTTTTCACCTTGTTCTCATAGCCTGAGTAGGTATGGGCCACATACCAACGCAGACCGACATTCAATTCATTAAAATCGCTCATAGCAGCTCCTTGTCATCTAAACGTGACTGGGAAACTCGAAGATAGCGCATCAGCGTATCTTCATTAGATGAGACGGCTGAGTCCTACGATCGCAGCAGAGAACCCATAGTCCAAGAGTCCCGTGATGATGCCGCAAATCACGACACATACGATAACGACCAGAGTGTTGTACCGCACCGACTTGAAGCTTGCCCAGGAGATCTTTTTGCATTCTGCACGGAGCGACTTGAACCATGCACCCAGACGCTTCCAGATCGAAGGCTTCTTATCTTTCGCCGGCTTTTCGGCCGCCTTGTCTGCCTTACCGTTCTGTTCCGTCTCGAGAGCCTTCTTTTCGTTTTCAGCCATAGTTGCTCTCCTTACCGATTACTTGGTTTCGCGGTGAAGCGTGTGCTTGTGGCAGAAGCGGCAGTACTTGTTCAGCTCCAGTCTGTCAGGGTCATTCTTCTTGTTCTTCTTCGTGTCATAATTGCGCTGTTTGCATTCGCTGCAAGCAAGAGTAATTTTCACTCTCATTGTTCGGCACCTCCTGTTGAATTTTGGGAAATTCCCAATTTTGTTGTACCTCCCTCTGCCGACGCCTGTCCCCACTGGCATTTCGATATCCCGGGGCAAACGGCACGATGACCGGCGACCGCTCGCTTTCGGGCACGTTTCCGTATTGTAAACGCACACAAAAAACAGACCTCTGCGTGAGGTACATACATTATATCATTTTCTCTCTCGTTTGTCAACGGTTTTTTCCGGATTCCTTCTGCGAAAAATAAACCAAAAATTGCAGCCAGTTTTGCAAAATTTTTTCGTATTTTCTCGCCATTTTGTATTTACAAATCCAAAATAGTGTGCTATAATATACTGAGCAGTGCCCATAGCACGGCAGACGGATATCGGCTTTGAGAGTACTTGCAGGTTGGCAAAGTCTGCGGCCGGCCAGTTCTCCCCAAAAGCACATTCACCCACCGTCCGCTGAGGTATCGGATACTGAAATTTTATAAAATTAAAAAGGTGAAGAAACAATGATTACCAAGGAACAGAAGCAGTCCATCATCGAAGAATACAAGGTACACGAAGGCGACACCGGTTCTCCGGAAGTACAGATCGCCATCCTGACCTTCCGCATCAACGCCCTGACGGAGCACCTGAAGACCAACAAGAAGGACCACCACTCCAGAAGAGGTCTGAACAAGATGGTCGGCCACAGACGGAACCTGCTGGGCTACCTGCAGAAGAACGATATCGAACGGTATCGTGCCATCGTGGCAAAGCTGGGTCTGAGAAGATAACGGCAACGGCTGCATGATCGGGTGCTGTTTCTCTCCTGTCAAAACGGGAGAAGACAGTACCCCGTCCCCTTGTGGGAAAGCACACATCCATCAGCAGAACATCAAAATATCCGAATCTATAGAACAGTTAGGAAACCGACCATCGTTTTCTGTACCGGTGGCGTCCACTGCATGGGTTAGCAGTTACACAAGCGTCTGATCTTCCTTACCGGCGTCTCCTCCCCTCACTTTCTTTCACCACATCAATCCCCTTTTTGTGGTTGCCGGTATCCTCCTCCTTTGATCAGGCGCTTCTGCAAATGCTGAGCCTGCGTGGCATGGTTTCTGCGCTGTCACATAAAAATCAAAAAGAAAGGCAGAAAAACCATGTTTGAAAATTATAAGACTTTCCAATATGAATTTGCCGGCCGTCCCCTGATCGTAGAATCCGGGAAAATGGCTGGTCTGGCAAACGGCTCTGTGCTGGTGCGTTACGGCGACACGGCGATCCTGGCCTGCGCTACCGCATCCGAAAGACCCCGTGACGGCATCGATTTTCTTCCCCTGTCCATCGACTTCGAAGAAAGACTGTACGCCGTTGGTCGTATCCCCGGCTCTTACCTGAAGAGAGAAGGTCGTCCCTCTGAAAAGGCCATCCTGACCGCACGTGTCATCGACCGTCCCGTTCGTCCCCTGTTCCCCAAGGATCTGCGGAACGACGTGGCTATCTCCCTGCTGGTGACTGCCGTTGACCACGACTGCTCCCCTGAGATCGCCGGTATGATCGGTGCCTCCATTGCCCTGGCCATTTCCGATATTCCGTGGAATGGTCCTATCGGTGGCGTGTTCGTAGGTCTGACCGATGAAGAAGGCTTCATCATCAACCCCACTGCCGAACAGAGAGAAAGAAGCAAGCTGGAGCTGACCGTGGCCGGTACCGAAAAGAAGGTCGTTATGATCGAAGCCGGTGCCGAAGAAGTATCCGATGAGCAGATGTACGATGCCATCATGCTGGCTCATGAAGAAATCAAGAAGCTGGTTGCCTTCATCAACACCATCGTGGCAGAGATCGGCAAGCCCAAGTTCTCCTATCCTTCCTGCGAAGTGGATCACGATCTGTTTGATGCGGTAGATGCATTCTGCCACGAGGACGTAAAAGTCGCTCTGGACACCGACGACAAGAACATCCGGGACGCACGCATGGCGCCCATCACCGAGGCTGTTTACGAAAAGTTCGGCGAAGGGGACGAAGCGAAGAAGAAGGTCCTGGACGAAGTGCTGTACAAGATCCAGAAGCAGATCGTACGCCGTTGGCTGCTGGACGAACAGAAGCGTGTTGACGGCCGCCGCATGGACCAGATCCGTCCCCTGGCTGCCGAAGTACACCTGTTCAACCGTGACCATGGTTCCGGTATGTTCACCAGAGGCCAGACCCAGGTCATGACCATTGCTACCCTGGGCTCTATCGCCGACGTACAGATGCTGGACGGTATCAGCGAAGAAGAGACCAAGCGGTATATGCACCACTACAATATGCCCGGCTATTCCACCGGTGAAGCAAAGCCTGTCCGCAGTCCCGGTCGTCGTGAGATCGGTCACGGTGCCCTGGCAGAGCGGTCTCTGATCCCGGTGCTGCCCTCCGTGGAAGAATTCCCCTACGCCATCCGCTGTGTATCTGAAGTGATCTCCTCCAACGGTTCTACCTCCCAGGCTTCTGTCTGCGGTTCTACCCTGGCGCTGATGGATGCCGGTGTGCCGATCAAAGCACCTGTTGCCGGTATCTCCTGCGGTCTGATCACCGAAGGCGAACGTTGGATGACCATGATCGACATCCAGGGTCTGGAAGACTTCTATGGCGATATGGACTTTAAGGTTGCCGGTACCCACAAGGGTATCACCTCCATCCAGATGGACCTGAAGATCGACGGTCTGACGCCTGAGATCATCAAGGAAGCTCTGGCTGTGACCCACAGAGGCCGTGACTATATCATCGACGAAGTGATCCTGAAGGCTATTCCTTCTCCCAGACCGGAGGTTTCCGAATACGCACCCAAGATGACTTCCATGAAGATCCCGGTAGAAAAGATCGGCGACGTGATCGGTCCCAAGGGCAAGATCATTCAGCAGATCCAGGCCGACAACAACGTGCGCATCGACATCGAGGACGACGGTTCTGTATTCATCTCCGGTGTGGATAAGAGCGGCGTGGACAAGGCCCGTGAGATCATTGCCGGCATCATCTTCGAACCCGAAGTGGGCGCCATCTACGAAGGTAAGGTCACCCGGATCATTCCCATCGGTGCATTCGTAGAATTCGCTCCCGGCAAGGAAGGCATGGTCCACATCTCCAAGCTGGACACCAAGCGCACCGAAAAGGTAGAGGACGTTTGCAACGTAGGCGACACCATCCGGGTCAAGTACCTGGGCGCCGACGAAAAGGGCAGACTGAACCTGTCCCGCAAGGATGCTCTGTAATCCATAAGCTACAAAACGGTATGGCGTACTCGCTGTACCGTTTTTTGCATTCCAAAACACATCCAAAGATAACTCCGTTATCTTAAGAAAAATTTAATCCATTTGCGGTTGCATTTTACACGGTTATCCTTTATAATAGATACAGAGAGAAAATACGGAACACTGTAAAAAAGGCAGGTGCATATCCTATGCCAGACAATAGACAAAAAACACCGCTGAAGCCGGACGGAACGCCTTATTCCCCAGAGGAGTGGCAACAGCTGCAGGCCTACCGCCAAGCCATGCGGCAACGACAGCAAGCACACACGACTTCCCAACACAACCAGCGGCCCGTGTCGGAGAAGCAACGGCAGCAAGCGGCCTACGAAGCGGCGTATCGACAGCAGGCCGGACAAAATCGACCGGTGTATCGGCACCGGAAGATGGCACGACCCAATGGCGCTGTGGTGCTGTTTGCGGTGCTGCTGTTGACCATTGCCGGGCTTTCCATCGGGCAGATCGCCAAGAATCACAGCACTGCCAAGGAAACAAAGGATCCATGGCCAACCGCTCAGCCGGAGACCGTGGAGACCTTGCCGGATGTGGAGACCGGTGGCATTTCCGAAGCGGACATGGTGCTGTGGAAAACCGAGACCATCGACAACACGTTGCTAGGACAAGGGGATCTGATCTTAGTGAACTACAACTATCCCTACGCCGATGCGGACACCATTGCCGTCAAGGATGTATATGGAAACAAAAACAAATATTACCAGGTCGCAAACACCAGCATCAAGCTGACACCCATTGCCCTGGATGCCTTCAATGCCATGACGGAGGCCTTCTACCAGGAGACCGGCAGCGATGACATGATGATCGTCAGCGGCTACCGGAATGTGCAGTCCCAGCGGGACATCTACAACGACCGTGTGGCCACCCAAGGGGAAGAGCTGGCTGCGTTGTACGTGGCGACCCCTGGCTACAGCGAACACCACACGGGACTGGCCATGGACCTATCCTTCTTCACGGACAACGGTGCGTCGGTGTCCATTGAGGAATATGAGCACGGTTCCTGGATCGATGAGCACTGTGCCGACTACGGATATGTGCTGCGGTATCCTTCGGACAAGGTGGACATCACCAAGATCGGCTACGAGTTCTGGCACTACCGGTACGTAGGCAAGCCACACGCCCAGATCATGACCGATATGCATCTGTGTCTGGAGGAATATATCGACTACATCAAGCAGTACACCACCGACACGAAGCTATTATGGATCCAGCCGTCCGGGCTGCTGACCGAGGTATCCGTGTCGGCACTGCCCAGCGAAGGTACCCTGCTCTACTACGTGCCCATGGACAAAGGGGACACCACAGAGCTGCTTCTGCCCCGTGGCAACACCTTCAACGATACCACCATCTCCGGCAACAATGTGGATGGGTTCATCGTGACCGTCCACATTGGGTGAAATTTCTTCTCTGCGATTTCAGCAAAAAAGTTCTTCTTTATCATACAGTTATCACATTGACCGGGTATACTATAAGCACAAAAAGAAGAGCAAACAAGAATCCCAAAACGCTCCTCCGGAAAGGAATACTATTATGAAACTGTATAACGAAAACGATGAAATGAACAATGCCAACGACATGAACGCCACTCCCGTGAACAACACTCCGGCAACGGAATCCATACAAAATCAACCCCAGGCAAACGAACCTGCCGAGACGCCTGCTGCGCCTACCCAGGAACCTGTGTCCCAGGAACCTATGTTCCAGGAAGGAACCACACAGGGCCAGCAGCCCCAGAACAACGATGGTGCCAATAACGGTACTACCGTCCCACAGAACAACGGCAGCTATGCCTACACCCGTGAGAACATCCCGGATAACACCTATCGTGCAGCTCCCCAGAACCAGAACGGTGGCTACGTGCCATACGGTCAGAACCCCGGCTACACGGCTCCTAACGGACAACCCATGAATGGGCAGCAGCCCAACAATGGGCAGACCAACAACGGCTACGGCAGCTACACACCCTATGGACAGCAGCCCCACTACGGTGCACCCCAGCAAAACGGCATGGGTCAGTCCTATGGTGGTCAGCCCAGCAACGGTCAGCCCCAGAACCAGCCTCACTACCACGATGGTATGGGCTACAATCCCGTGCAGGACGGCAGCCGCATTTCCTACACGCCGGACAAGGACGCTATGAAGGCGCAAAAGAAGGCTAAGAAGCATGGCAACGGCAAGAAGGCTGCTGTGGCAGTGGCTTGCTGCTGTGGGCTGCTGTTCTCCACAGGCTTTGGTTTCTTGGGTGCTGTGATCGCCAACCGGGTATTTCCTTCCGGCGAGACCGAAGAGATCGTGGTGGACACAGAGGGCAATGTGGTCAGCGAAAACCAGAAGACCGCTGTGTTCTACAAGAGTGTGGACAACATCGCCACCTCGACAGCCACAAACGGTGGGGATCTGACCATGGCGCAGGTCTCTGCACTGGTCAGCGATACAGTCGTGGAGATCACCACGGAATTTGTCAACACCTCCGGCTGGTTCCAGTACGTGTCCAGTGGCGCAGGCTCCGGTGTGATCCTGTCTGAGGACGGCTACATCATCACCAACAACCACGTGATCTGCGGAGAAGACAGCTCCACACCGGCGGACACCATCACGGTTCGTCTGACCGATGGTACGGAATACGATGCCAAGCTGATCGGTACCGACTCCGATTCCGACGTGGCCGTGCTGAAGATCGAAGCCAAGGGTCTGACCCCTGCCATCTGTGGGGACAGTGACAAGCTGGTGGTCGGCGAAACGGTGCTGGCTGTGGGCAATCCCCTGGGTGAGCTGGGTGGTACCCAGACCGATGGTATCATCAGTGCGCTGGATAGAGAGATCGATGTGAACGGCACCAGCATGACCCTGCTGCAGACCAGTGCCGCTGTGAACCCCGGTAACTCCGGTGGTGCCCTGTTCAATATGCGTGGGGAGCTGATCGGTGTGGTCAACGCCAAGTCCTCCGGCACCGGCATTGAAGGTCTGGGCTTTGCGATCCCGATCAACGATGCTCTGAACGTGGCAGAACAGCTGATGGAATACGGCTACGTCCGTGGGAAGGTCGCCATTGGTGTGTCCTTCTACGAATGCGAAGACGCACTGACCGCACGGTACTATGGTCTGCCCGGCTATGGTGTGTACGTCATGGAGCTGTCCAAGGGGTACAATGAAAATTCCCTCCAGGTGCTGGACCGTGTGATCTCCATCGATGGCCAGGAGATCAGCTCCTTCAGCGACATTTCCAACATCGTAAAGCAGCATGAAGTGGGCGACGTCCTGAAGTTCCAGGTGTCCCGTGACGGCAAGATCATCGAGGTCGATGTGACCTGCTACGAAAAAGTCCCCACCGAGATCGGCGAAGTGGAATTTGAAGAAAATTAAGTAAACACCGGCAATGGGGCAGAGTCTATGATGGGCTCTGCCTCTTTTCGAAAATGAATGATATAGTAGTAAAGAGGTATAACCGATGTACAACATCCTTGTAGTAGACGATGAAGAAAATATCCGGCGGCTCATTGCCAAATATGCAGCCTACGAGGGGCACAAGGTCACGGAAGCCGGAGACGGTATGGAGGCTGTGCGGCTGTGTCAGGAGCATGACTACGACATTTTGGTCATGGATATCATGATGCCGGAGCTGGATGGGTTCTCCGCTTGCCGGCAGATCCGCAAGTTCTCCAATGTGCCCATCATCATGCTCAGTGCCCGTGGAGAAGAATACGACAAGATCAACGGCTTCGAGATCGGGATCGACGACTATGTAGTCAAGCCCTTCTCGCCACGGGAGCTGATGCTGCGGATCGATGCCATTCTGAAACGCTCTCGCAGTCAAAGCAGTGGTCGATCGGCGCTGGACACCAACGAGGTCATTTCCTTGGCCGGTGGTGGACTGAAGGCCGACCTGACCGCACGGATCGTGTATATCGATGGGGTGCGTGCCGACATGACGCCCAAAGAATATGATCTGTTCTTCTATATGCTCAAAAACAAAAATATTGCCCTGACCAGAGAAAAGCTCATCTGCGAGGTCTGGGGCTACGACTACTTCGGAGACGACCGGACGCTGGACACCCACATCAAGCTGCTGCGAAAGTCTCTGGGCAAGTACGCCGGGTATATCGTCACGCTGAGAGGGGTCGGATATCGTTTTGATGTGGAAGAATAAGATCGCCGCCATTTCCGATTGGGTTGCAGACCGGTTTGGCTCCCACAGCGTCCGTATGCGCACCCGGCTCATTGCGGCGTTTCTGCTGTTCACCATGGCGGCCATCGGGATCCTGTGGGGAATGCAGACCTTTCTCATGGACGACCTGTATGAAATGGTAAAGTATCGGGAGCTGTCCACCTGCTCTGCCAAGCTGGAAAAGGTGCTGAACGATGCCAACGCCACCACGGAGCAGCTGGAAAACGAGGCCTTTGAGCTGAGCCAGAAGTACAACCTGTGCCTGTCCGTGTACCAGATCCAGCAGGGCATGGGCTCCATGATCACCGAGCAGCACGCCAGAATGTTTTGCCTGTTGCCCATGCTGACCTCCCCGAACCTGCTGCAGATGCTGTATCGGGAGGCCAAGGAAGCCGAAGACCATGTGTACCACGAGGAGGTATCGCTGGATTCCCTTTTGGGCAGCCGGGACAACGAGACCGCCGCAAAGGACGACGATCCCGACCATACACGCAGCATTTTGCACGTGCAGTTAGCAGACGTGGGCTCGGTGCGGTACATGATACTGCTCACCACAGAGCTGATGCCCCTGAACGCCACAGTCAGCACACTGAAGCTGCAGCTTATATTCCTGAGTATTTTGCTGGCGATCCTGGCGGTGATCATGTCCGCCTTCCTTTCGTCCCGGTTCACAAGGCCCCTGACCAAAATGAGTGCCGAAGCCGGGAAGCTGTCCATGGGGAACTACAACGTGAACTTTGACGGCGGCAACTGTCAGGAGACGGAACAGCTTTCGGTGGCACTGAACCGGGCTGCCTACGAGCTGTCCCAGCTGGACAAAATGCAAAAGGATCTGATTGCCAATATTTCCCACGACCTGCGCACACCGCTGACCATGATCTCCGGCTACAGCGAAGTGATCCGGGATCTGCCAGGTGAAGCTACGCCGGAAAATATGCAGATCATCATTGACGAGGTGGAGCGACTGACGTCCCTGGTGAACGATATGTTGGAGGTGTCCCGGTACCAGAACGGCGCACAGATCCTGCATCTCACCCGGTTCAACTTCACGGAATGCCTGCGCCAGACCATCGATCGCTACGCCAAGCTCCGGGAACGGGAAGGCTACCAGATCCGGTTGGAAGCCGATCGGGACGTATTCGTGGAGGCCGACGAGACCCGGATCCTGCAGGTGCTGTACAACCTGATCAACAATGCAGTGAACTACACCGGCGACGACAAGACCGTGGTAGTACGGCAGACGCTGGAAGGGGACGAGGTGGTGCTGTCCGTCATCGATACCGGCTGCGGCATTCCCAAGGATCAGCTGCCGCTGGTGTGGGAACGGTACTATAAGGTACACGATTTCCACAAGCGGCAGAGCATGGGCACGGGACTGGGGCTATCCATCGTCAAGAACATCCTGGTTCTCCACGGTGCACGGTTTGGTGTGGAAAGCACCGTAGGCGTTGGCAGCCGGTTCTGGTTTGCCCTGCGCTTGGCAACGGCTGCGGAAAATCAGCAATAAGGACAATCCAAAAGAAGTGATCACACCTGTTGGGATTCCAACCGATGTGGTCACTTTTTTTGCTTGATTTATATTCTTTTATATTATAACTTTTTATTTGGCGTAGCTCAGGGTACCAAAATCGGTCTCGATCTTTTTGTCGCAGGATGCCGGTGCGTATCGCCAATGGTCGATGTGCCAGGTGTCGGTGGGCAGATAGTACTGCAGCGCCGGTCGCTTCGGTGGGTCACACCGGTCGATGAGCACCAGCTTGATCTTCATCCGTTCCGGCAGGATGCTTTTGATGTACACCGCACAGCCCTCTCCGGGACGATATTCTCGTGCCGCCGGTTCCGCAGACCGACCGCTGTCCGATCGGTGCCCTTCCGAATGGCGATATGGTTCGGCCAATCCGGCCAGGTTCGGCGTCAGCTCCACGAAAATGCCATAGTCCTCCACCGAACGGATGATGCCGGGAACGGTCTGGGCCGGGGCAAAGGCTGCAGCGTTTTCGTGCCATGTACCCAGCAGCTCCCGTGTGCTCATATAGATGCGGCCGGTGGCAGGATCGTTTTGCCGTACCACAGCCCAGATGCACTGTCCCACGTTGAATCGATCCTTGGGATGGGCGATCCGGGAAACCGACAGGCTATCCACCGTAGCCAATGCGATCATGCCACAGCCGATATCTAGAAAGGCGCCAAAGGATTCCATGTGGGTCACCCGTGCCGGCAGGATGTCGCCCGGTCGCAGATGCCGCAGGACTTCCTGGTAGCAGGCATATTGGGCACGTTTCCGAGAGAGCTGTACGACCGTCTCTCCATTTTCGTCCTGCGCAAAGCCCGTCACCCGACACTGGATGGGCTTTCCCACACGGGTCAGGATGGCAATGTCCTTCACCGGTGTTCCTTCGGGTCCATAGCACACCTCATCCCGGGGCAGGATCCCACGTATGCCCTTTCCCTTCCCCATCCCAAACTGCACCGTAAGCTGCATGGTCTGGCAGTCGCACAGGGTGCAGGTGCCTTCGATGGTCTTGCCCAATGCATAGGCCGTTTCCAACCCATGCAGCGAGCTGGTCAGCCGCTGGTTTTCCAGCCGCTGGTTCTCCAGTTGCTGACTCGTCAGCCGCTGGTTCTCTATTTGCCGAACCGGAAGATGTTGATTATCGGCAATACCCGTCAGTAGCTGTGGCATGGTCAACACGCCCTCCGGCAGATATGCATACAGATTTCTTTGCTCCATGGTGATTTCGTCCTTTCCCACATTGGTTTGCTCTGCGCTATGTTGCTCTACGCTATGGTGCTCTGTTGTTATGGTGTATTCTATGTGCGATTGGACGCCGGTATGCCTATGGGTGCTCTCCGGAAAAGGGAAAATATACGCACACCTGCCAGCCGCACTTCTTGTCTCGTTCCCCTTGACATCCTTCCACAAATCGGGTATAATAAAACCATGATCGCCCAACAAAACTGTGCACAATGCCAAAAATCATCTTGGAGGTATCCCATGTTCCATCGTCCTACTCTATCGCAGGTACAGCTCCACGACCCCTTCTGGTCACCCTATCTTGAAAAGATCCGCACCGTCATGCTCCCCCACGTTTTGGACAAAATGGAGGAGGTCGGGTATCTGGACAACTTCCGCTATGCTGCCGCCGGAGAACACGAGCACAAGGGTCCACCGTTTTCCGATGGACTGCTGTTGGAGACCATCCGAGGTGCAAGCGATTTCATCACTGGCGATTTTGCCGCACAGTCCCATACCGAAGCAACGGACGCAAGGTTGCCTGACATCGGGTTGCTAGATGCAAGGTTGGATGCCATGATCCAGGTCATTGTCGATGCACAGGCGGAAGACGGCTTTCTCTGCACCCAGACCCAGTGCTGCTATCCGGACAAGCGCTGGGGTGAAAACGGCGGTGACATCATCATCCAGCACGACCTGTACGACCAGGGTGCCCTCATCGAAGCCGGGGTGCATCACTATCTCGCCACCGGCAAAACCACGCTGCTGACCTGTGCGGTCCGTGCTGCCAAGGGGATCGTGGACTATATGGGTCCCGGCAAGGCCAATCGGATCCCCGGTCATTCTCTGCCGGAGGAAGCCATGGTGAAGCTCTATCGCCTGTTCCGGGATCATGCAGACGAACCTGCCATTGCCACGCTGCGTGCGACCTACAACATCGATCCCGTGGACTTTTTGCGCCTGGCACAGTTCTGGTACGATGGCCGTGGCAATTACACCGGTCGCACCCTGTCCTATGACAAACGCTTTGCACCGCCGTACAACCAGGATCATCTGCCTTTTGCCGAACAACGGGAAGCCGTAGGTCATGCGGTACGTGCCATGCTGTGCTACACCGGTGCCGCTGTGGTGTCCCAGGAAACAGACGGTATCGGCTATCGTCCGGCACTGGATGCACTGTGGGACAGCGTGACCCGGCGGAAAATGCACATCAGCGGCGGTATCGGTACCCGACACGACATCGAAGGCTTCGACGTGGACTACAACCTGCCCAACGATGCCTATCTGGAGACCTGCGCCGGTGTGGGTCTGGCGTTCTGGAGCGGCGAAATGGCTCTGTTGCAGTGTAGTACCGACTATTACGACACCTTTGAGAGAGCGCTGTACAACAATGTGCTTGCCTCCATTGGGGAAGACGGCAAGCGATACTTCTACGAAAATCCGCTGGTCAGCGATGGCAGCCGGTCTCGCTGGGAGTGGCACGGCTGTCCCTGCTGCCCACCGATGTTGCTGAAGCTGTTCTCGTCTCTGCCCACCTACATCTACACCTATTCGGAAAATGCCGTCGATGTACACCTGTACATCGACAGCACCTGCCGGACCGATGCCGTTACCATCACCCAGAAGGCCGGTGTGTTCACCGTCGATTCCCATGGGAAAGAGATCACGCTGCGGCTGCGGATCCCGGACTATGCGGAAGGCTTCACCATCGATGGCGTGTCTCCCACGGTGGGCGCCGATGGCTATGCGACCCTGCAGGGTGTCTTCTCGCCGGAGCAGAATTTCACGGTAGCCTATGCAACGCCCATACGTCGGATCTGCGCCAACCCGGCAGTGGAAGCGGATCGGGGTCGTGTGGCGGTGATGCGTGGTCCCCTGCTGTACTGTGCAGAAGGCTGCGACAACGAAACGGTGGATCTGACCTTGGCACGGGAGCCCCATCTGACATACCAGGTCGACGGCTCCATCACCGGCACGACCGCCGACGGAAAAGTATGCACGTTTGTCCCCTATCATCGCTGGAACAACCGTGGCGCCGGACCCATGCAGGTGTGGTTCCTGCAGGACGGTTTTGCTGATCCCGGCAACTGGGACGGCAAGCTATATCAGGCATTATAAAAGGAAGGAAACCGGGGAAGGTACCGGGATTCTCTTGCATCCTTCTGCCAAATGTGGTATACTATAGGTACTTGATTTTTTATCCCAAAGGAGCTGCACCATGAACGAGAATCCAGCCATGCCGAATGCCGTCACCGAAGCCGAGGAAGACACCATTGCCGGGGTCGTGGATACCATTATTTACCAAAATGGAGAGAACGGCTATTGCATCTTTTCCATTGAGGATTCCTCCGGTGCCACCATCACCGTGACCGGTACTGTGCCCTACCTGACCGAAGGCGACACCATCACAGTCAAGGGACAGTGGACCGTCCACAATGTCTACGGCAGGCAGTTCAAGGCGACCTCCTATGACAAGCAGCTACCGGCGGAGCTATCGGACATTTTGCGCTATCTGTCCTCCGGGGCTGTCAAGGGCATCGGTCCCAAAACGGCACAGAAGATCGTGGAGCAGTTTGGCACGGACGCCTTCGATGTGCTGGAAAACCACGCCGACTGGCTCACCGACATTCCCGGGATCACGCCGAAAAAAGCCGGTGAGATCAGCGAAAACTTCAAATCCATCGCCGGTGCACGGTCTGTCATGCTGTTCTGCCGGGACTTCTTCCCTTCCGCTACCGCCATGCGCATTTACAAAAAATGGGGTGGTGCGGCGGTGGATCGGATCAAAGCCAATCCCTATTCTCTTTGCGAACAATTCAGTGGGATCAGCTTTCGCCGTGCCGACCAGATCGCCGCACAAATGGGCATGGATCCCGATTCCGATGAGCGCATCCTCCATGGGCTGTCCCACGTGCTGTCCACCGAATCCCAGCGCAACGGACACACCTGCCTGCCGGAAGAGGATCTGCTCCGCTGCACGGTGGACCTGTTGTTCGATCGCAATCCCAGCTATCTGCCCCAGGTCCGCACCCAGCTGGAACGCGCCTACACCGAATCCCGGCTGATCGCTGTCCACAAAAACGGGGTACGGCTGGTGTATCTGCCGTACTTCTATCGGGCCGAGACCTACGTTGCCAAGAAGCTGAAGCAGCTTTCCCAGCTTTCGGCGAAAATGAACATCACCGATATTCCCCGCATGATCGAGAAAAGCGAGGCCCAGTGCGGCATTCCCTATGCGGACCTACAGCGGCAGGCCATTTCCGATGCCCTGTGCGATGGGATCATGGTGCTGACCGGTGGCCCCGGTACCGGCAAGACCACCATTATCAAGGGGCTGCTCTCCATTTTCTCCTCGCTGGAGCTGAACGTATCCTTGGCAGCACCCACCGGACGAGCCGCCAAGCGTATGAGCGAAGCCACGTCCCACGAAGCCAAGACCATCCACCGGCTTTTGGAAATGGATGGTGCGTCCATGGCAGAGGATGAAGGCAGTGCGGCATTCCTACGGAACGAGCAAAACCGGCTGGACGAGGACGTGCTGATCGTAGACGAGGCGTCCATGATCGATATTTTGCTGATGGAAGCGCTGCTCCGTGCCATCAAACCGGGCGCCCGACTGATCCTCATTGGGGACACCGACCAGCTTCCCTCGGTAGGCGCCGGCAATGTGCTGGGAGACATCTGTGCCTCCGGACAATTTCGTGTGGTGCGGCTGACCGAGGTGTTCCGGCAGTCCCAGCAAAGCTACATCATCACCAATGCCCACCGGATCAACGAAGGACAGCTGCCGATCCCATCCGGTGTAGACGGCGACTTTTTCTTCCTGCGCCGTGGCCGAGAGGAAGACATTGCCGCCACCATTGTAGATCTGGTGCAGAACCGACTGCCACGTACCTATGGCGCAAACGTGGTCAACCAGATCCAGATCATCACGCCATCTCGAAAAGGACTGTCCGGCACCGAAAGC
The DNA here is from genome assembly GCA_964558485.1 of uncultured Ruminococcus sp. Lineage (GTDB taxonomy): Bacteria > Bacillota > Clostridia > Oscillospirales > CAG-272 > UMGS1696. Next base: position 19,548 of record CAZLED010000020.1, read on the forward strand.
CTGAACACCAGTCTGCAGGCGGCACTGAATCCACCGGCACCGGGCAAGCACGAACGGAAAAGCCGGGACATGATCTTTCGGGTCGGCGACCGGGTCATGCAGACGAAAAACGACTACACTCTGGAATGGGAGACCGACGGCGGCAAAAACGGCATGGGTATCTTCAACGGGGACATCGGCGTGGTGACCGACATCGACGACCATACCGAAGCGGTGGAGGTGACCTTTGACGAGCGCAAATGCCTGTACGACTACGGGCAGCTGGACGAGCTGGATCACGCCTACGCCATTACGGTACACAAGAGCCAGGGCAGCGAATACCCGGTGGTGATCCTGCCCCTGTTCGACTGCGCACCCATGCTGCAATCCCGGAACCTGCTGTATACCGCTGTGACCCGTGCGGCCCGGATGGTGATCTTGGTGGGCAAGCCGGCGGTGTTGGAGCGCATGATAGCCAACCATGAACAGGCCGGTCGCTGCTCTCTGCTGCGAGACTGGCTCACGGAGGAAATATGAGGAAACGCCGATGTATTTAAGAAAACAAGCGTTGCCTTACGCATATCGAAAGTACAAGCGAACCATGGATAACAAAAACGAATTGGATTTCTGGCAAAAAACGATGCCCAGCTCTGCGACAAGCCGGACGACAGACTGCCCGATGCCAGAGAGGTTCGGATCCAGATGGCATTTACGGCAGTCAGTGGCGGCACCGAACGAGCTGCTCTGACCGCCAACGAAGACGGGGACGAGACCTGCCGATTCGGGTTTCCCATGTATTTGGGCTACAGCGGCAGCGGCGTCATCACCCATGTGGGCGAAGGTGGGTGATCGTGTGATGGTGTACGGTGGTGGTCACGGCTCCTGCTGTACGGTACCCCTGCGAGAGATCGTGAAGCTGCCGGACAATGTATCGCTGGAAAATGCGGCCTTTGTCATCATCGCCGGGTTTTCCTTAGCTGCCGTGCGGAAGGCCAGAGTGGCGCTGGGACACACGGTGCTGGTGGCTGGTCTGGGGCTGTTGGGGCTCTATGCGGTGCAGTACCTGAAGCTGGCCGGTGCACTGCACATCATTGCCTCCGATTTTGATCCCAGTCGTCGTGCCCTGGCCAAAGAAAATAAAGACAAAAAAGCGATACCCAGCCTGTTTGACCGGATATCGCTTTTTCGTATGTCTTGGTTACGGCTATGTTACGGCATAGACTGGTAGGCTTCCAGGATCTCCTGATACAGCGCATCAAACTTGGCTTCGTTGGCTGCGGCAAGAGAGGCCAGGTTTTCAGCGCCATGATCCTGTATGCTGGTGAGCCAACTGCTGATCACGTCTCCCCAGGTGTTTTCGTTCATCACGCCGTAGTCCACCACGATCGAGCTGGTAATGATGTCCAGCATATCGGCCGACTGGGCGTCCCGTGTCAGCTTTCCCTTCAGCATGGACTCATAATAGGCATCCTTCAGGTACACGTAGGAATAGGCGTTCAAAGCCTCTACGATGGTACCGATCTGCTCTGCATCCACCACGGAAGAGGGGATCGAGATACCCATAGACGAATTGTTCATCAGACTGTGGTATTCCGCTTGTGCCGCATCGTACTTGGGCACCGGCAGGATCCCGAAGTACGAATCGAATTCTCGCAGGTCGTTGTACACGTATAGATTGGCTTCCCGGAACAGCACGTCTCCTGCGCTGAACAGGTCGATGCCCCACATATTTTTGTTCAGGTAAATGGTAAACGCATCGTTGTTCACCAGGGCAGCCACCTTTTCTGCCGCATTCACAAAGGCTTCGCTGCCGTAGTGCAGAACCACGTCACCGCTTTCGTCCTTTGTGGCCAGAGGACAGCCGGCGCCGTTGATCAGACAATTGTAGCTGCCGATCCCCACAGCATAGCCGCCGATCTCTTCCATGGAGATCTTGCCGTCACCATCCAGATCCTGTGCCGCCATCTCTGCCATTTCCCGCATGACATCCAGCGTCCATTCGCCATTGACCACCAGCTCATAGGGATTGTCCATGCCGTGATCCGTCACCATATCCAGATTCACGAATTCGCAGGCCACCCGTTCCATGATCTGCGTGTTGATATCGCTGTATCCGGCGTACAGACGATCGGCAATGGTCAGTGTTTCCACGGCATCGGCATACCACCAGGGCGCTTGCAGGTCGATAGCCTGGATGGCGTGCAGATCCCGGAATATGCCCTTGGTCGAATACGCCATGTGGTATTTGGCTTCATCGCTGACAATGGCATAGGTGGCGTCCCCGGACTGCACCAGATTGGCCGTTTTGTGGATCACATCGGTCTGTCCGTCGTAGGTGATATGGATATCGTATAGTTCTTCTATGTATAGATTCCGGCTGTACACCGTATCGTTGACGATCTCACCGGTGGGTTCCTCGGTCCAGAAGCTTTGCATACCCACACAGTTTTCCTCGGGCACCGCCAGGATGCCAAATGTAAAGCCATCGTAGGCAGCGTCCGGCAGTGCCGCCAACCAATCCTTTTCGGTCTCTGTCTCTGCCGTACCTGCTGTCGTTTCCTGGATCTGCGCCGGTGCGCTCGTCTCTTCTTACACCGCACTACAGGACGTGGTCGTCAGCAGCATGGCGATCAGCAGACAGACGATCCTTTCCTTTTTCCTGTTCATCCCTGCTCCTCCTCTGTATGTAGTACCAGTCTGTGGGTGCCGTAGCCGGTGACGTAGTGTTCCGGGATGCCCATCTGCGCCAGCCACAGCCGTGTCATGCGTGTGCCCCAGAGTCGATCCGGCAAATAGGACGGCTCCTCGTTGTACAGCCAGTCCGCACAGCACCAAAGACAGGCTTTGGGTCGTGCTGCCAGATATACCTCTGCACCTACGCCGCCATGCCCGTGATGCGCCACCTGTACGATATCCGCAGGCAGATCCTGCCAATGTCGAGCCATCAGTCGGTCGCCTGCCAAGGGTCCTGCATCTCCTAAGATCAAGACACTTTTTGTTGGGGTATCGATCCGGAAGATCAGAGAGCTGTCGTTGCCGGTGCTGTTCTGGTCGGTGGGTCGATGGGGCACGATGGGATCCTTTTCGTCCCAGCTTTGCAGCACGGTGAACTGCAGCTCGTCTACCGCAAATCGATCGCCTTCCTGCACCAGCACGGCCCGGTCTGCGATTTTTTCTTCTATTGCCAAAAACGCTTCCAAGGTCCACGCCTCCGCCGGTTCGGTCTCCTGCAGAAAGGCCAGCGTGGGAAACCGGTAGTAGATCTTCTCCGGCCACAGGGACGGGTCCTTCTTCCGGATCCAATCCAGAAAGCCGGTGATGTGGTCAAAATGGGGATGGGTCAGGATCCACGCCTGGATGGGTGCATCTCCCACCAGCTCTTCCAGCAGTGGCATATCCTCCGGCTGTCCACCATCGATCACCACGGCGTGACCGGCAGCGGTGTGCAGCACGATGGACATCATAAACGCACTGGTCTCGGTTTGTAAAGTCAATGTTGTTTCTGCCATACCAAATTCCTCCTTGCCGCATTATAGCATATGCACATACAAAATGCAATCGCTGCTTCGATTCTTAACAATTTGTTTACATCCAACCATGAAAAAACCATCCTGTCTCCCAGGGAAACAGAATGGTTTTTGCTCCGTATTCTTTAGCTTTCCAGATACGCAAAGATCCCATCCACCACATCGTCTGCGGCGGTGTACACAATGGTCGAGCCCTTGGGACTGTAGTACACCTGCCCATCCACCGACTGCCCAAAGGAAATGGTGTAGGTGGCGTCTACCTTGGTGGTCTGGCTGGTGCTTGCGGTGGTCTCGGTGCCAGCATTCACGGACACGGCCTTTTTGTAGGTCAGCGTCAGGCTTTTGGTACCATCGATGCCGTAGGTCTCTGCCATTTCCGTGCTGTCCGCATAGTAGTCAGCCCAGCTTTGCAGATCCAGCTCACAGAACAGGTCGTACAGTGCGGTCACGTCGGCATCGTATGCCGTGGTGGTATTGCCGTCCTCATCCTCGACTTCCGTGGCGGTCTGGGTGTAGGTGCTGCTCTTCTCGCCATCTGTCACAGTAACGGACACAATATCCCCGTTGGACAGCGTAGCCAGCGCCGTATCCAGCACCAGCATATCGTCCAGATCCGTCTGGAAATAGGTCAAAAGGCCCGAAGCGATCATATAGAAGGCCCCGTCGTCGTCCCGGAAGTAGTAGGCATCGTTGAAGCTGTTCCGGTCGCCGATGGCATATTTGTAGGTCGTCCCTTCTCCGTAGCTCACGTGGATCTCACAGATAGGTTCGTCCAGTCCATAGTCGGCAGCCTCACCTTCATCCACGGTACGGATGGCACCGATGGAAGCGATGGCACTGCCCAGTCCGGCAGCGGTGGTCTGGTTCAGGGGATAATGTGCGTCCTCTGCCAACGTCCATACGCCGCCGCTCTGCGCTAAGGTGATCCAGTCGTTTTCCCCATAGCGGTACCGCAGCTCGGTAATGGCAGTGGCATCCATTTCGGCCAGCATGATGGTGGTATCCGTGGCAGCAGCGGCGGCTTCTTCGGCTTCCCTTTTGGCATTGGCTGACGACAACGCCAGGTAGCCGATCACCAGCACCAGCAGCACGGCCACCAAAATAAGCAGTGGCAGGGCTTTATTTTTCTTTTTGCGTTTTTGTGTGTTTGCCAATGGTCATCTCTCCTTTGGGTTGGTCATCTCTTCCGTCTGCGGAACCAGATCACAAAGCCGGCAGCCAACAGCGCCAGAGGCAGTACGAAGATCACCACCACCGACCAGATCCCGCTTTGGGCAGAGGTCAGGGTCAAGGCTTCCACCTGCAGCTGCTTGGCCAGGATCGACAAGGAGATCTGGTTCTCTGCCATCCAGCTTACGGAGCCCATGAACACGGCAGAGTTGCCGCCGGATACATAGCTGTCGTCCGAGGAAGAAGCAATGGACGGAGAGGCGTACCATACAAATTTATACTCGCTTGCTCTGGACCCATCGGCTTCTCCGGTCACAGCGGCCGCCACGTAGACCTGTCCGGACACGTCGGTGTCTTCTTTCTCCAAAGTCGTGAAGGAACCGGAAGCCGGTATCGGTTTCACGTAGGCGCTGGACGAGGTGGTCAGCATGGGGATCACGGTACCGGTGGCTTTGCCGTTGGCGATGATCCCATGAGAGGCGTGCATCAGGGCATATTGGGTGTTTTCGCTGACCAGTGCCATAGGTCCTGTAGAAGTGGAGCCAAAGGACGGCAGCAGAGAGTACGGATAGCCGGTGTAGTGGTTCCGGTCGCTTTCAAATACGATACCGTCCACGGATTCCAGACCCAGCTCTGCACACAGGGTCGCCAGGTTGGGCATACCCAGCTCCGTATAGTTCTGGTAGCTGGTGACCAGGATGATGCTGCCGCCTTCTGCCAGATAGCCTTGCAGCATGGTCAGCTCATCGCCGTTGATGTCGCCGGTGGGATTGTTGATCAGGATCGCCGAGCAGTCCGCCGGGATCGCATCGGTGGTCAAGAGAGACAGGGTGTTCGTGCCCACATTTTCGGCGGTGATATAGGAAGCATAGGTGGCATCCAGTACGGTTTCCCCATGACCCTCCAGCGCATACAGCGTAGGCAGGTCGGCTCTGGTCACATAGTCCACAGCGGTGGTGAACGCCAGCTCGCCGTTGAAGTAGGGCGTACCGGTGGGATACACGCCATAATAAATATAATTGTAGTAATCTTCTTCGGAGTACTGTGTAGTGAAAATGTCGGTGTAGTCCAGCACATAGGCGCGCAGGTCGCTCTCCACAATGACGCTGTTCTGGCTCAGGCTCTCGTCGGTGTACTGGGCGATAAACGTGGGATTGGTAGCAGGGTCCACCACGGATACCTTGACATGGCTGCTCAGGGCTTCATACCGATCCAGCAGGCCGGAAATGGTGGTGTCTTCCTGCCCCTTTTGCGCAAGGATGTAGAAATGCACGTCTCTGTCCACATTCGCCAGCACGCCTTCGGTCTCTTCTCCGACGGTGTACAGCTGCAGGGCACTGGTGTCCCATTTGGTGATCGTCCCCGGCAGCTCGTTCACGAACAGGTTCACAACCACCGCAATGGCGATGACCACCGCCGTCATGGTGATGCTGAAGGAGCCGATCTTCACGACCCTTCTGCCGTTCTTCTTGTCTTTTGTGATGGGCGTATTTTGTTCCCGATTGTTGTTCTCGTTCATGTGTGTACCTCCCATCAGGACCATCGTTTTTTATCCATGGATTGTACGGTCAGATAGACAAACAGTACTGCCACGGTGAGATAATATACGATGGCTGTCAAATCAAAAATGCCGTTGGTAAAGGAATACATCCGGTCGAACAGGGCCAGGGAACGCAGCAGTGCAGGCAGTGCGCCGGTGAACAGCTCTTTGTTCACGAAATACACCACGGATACACCAGCCACCAGCACCGCCGTCACGCCCATGGACACGGTGCTGTTTTTCACCATGACCTGCACGATCAGACCAAGGATCACAGCGAGGGCCAAAAATCCGGCGTACGAAGCACCGGCAGTGTCCGGCAGCATACTGGCCAACCCCGACATCAGGTATGTCATGAGCAGCACCGCCACGCTGATGACAGCCGCAATGACCTGGCTCTCGGTCAGGGACGAAATGAACATCCCAATGGCAATCAGCGCACAGCCCAACAGGAAGAAGGCCAGAATGGAGCCATAGGCACCGGCATAGGCGATGGTACCGTAGCGACCTAAAATCAGGGGATAGAAGCACATAATACCCACCGGGATCCCCAGCACCGTGACCATGGCCAAATATTTGGCAAGCACCACAGAGGACAGGGACAGAGGCAGCGCATACAGCAGTTGGTCGGTGCGGGAATGCTTTTCTTCCGCTACGGAACGCATGGTCAGCACCGGCACGGCGATCAGGAATACAAAACTCACCCCGGACAGCGCCGTTTCAAAATTTGGGTAGCCACCCAGCAGATTGTACACGGTCATGTAGATCCCGGTCATCAGCAGCAGAAATGCCATGAAGATGGGACCCGTCATGCCGCAGAAATAGGAGTGCAGCTCCCGTTTATAAATCGCAGACATTTGCTCCGCTCCTCTCATTGTCCGCCAAACAGCGGTTTGTAATCGTCATTGTTGCCATTGGTCTCCGGAGCAGTCGGCGCAGGTTCCGGCTCTGTCTCGGCAGACACAGGCTCGGCAGGTGTCGTTTCAGCATTCTCAGCCCGCTTTTCACCCAGCTGCCCGAAGATGTCCTCGGCACGCAGACGGGTGTCCTCCGGCGATTCGGGGTCGGTGTTCTGTTTTCGGTCGCTCTTTTCCGTCAGCTGCAGGAACACCTTTTCCAGGGTCACTTCTTCGTACTGCATGGCGATGATGGGCAGCCGTCGTTCGGCAAACGTAAAGAACACGTTGTCCCGGATGTCGTCCTTCCCTTCCACTTCCAGCCGCAGATGGGTCTTGCCTTCGCCTGCCGTGGTCTTCCAGCTGGCCACACCGGTCAGCTTGCCTGCCACGGCTTCTACGGCTTCCACGGAACCACGGACGTCCAGGTCGATGTAGCTCTTGCCCTCGTTGAGCTTGGTCAGGTTTTCGATGGTATCGCTGGCCACGATCCGTCCTTCGGCGATGATGATGACATAGTCGCACACGGCACTGATCTCGGTCAGGATATGGCTGGACAGGATCACGGTGTGGTCACGACCCAGCTCCCGGATCAGGTCCCGGATCTCGATGATCTGCAGTGGGTCCAGACCGACGGTAGGCTCGTCCAGAATGATGATCTCCGGGTCTCCCAAAATCGCCTGTGCAATGCCCACACGCTGCTTGTACCCTTTGGACAGGTTTTTGATGAGCCGGTCCCGCATAGGAGTCAGGGACGTTTTGGCAATGACCTTGTCCACGGCCTTCTCCAATGCTTCGCCACGGAGCCCCTTTGCTCTGCCCACGAAGGTGAGATATTCGTCCGGGCTCATGTCGGTGTACAGCGGTGGGATCTCCGGCAGGTAGCCAATGCAGGCCTTTGCCTCCACGGGCTCCTCGTAAATGTCGTAACCGCCGATGGTCACTTCTCCTTCGGTGGCAGCCAGACAACCGGTGATGATGTTCATGGTGGTGGATTTTCCGGCACCATTGGGACCTAAGAAGCCATAGATCCGTCCTTTTTCCACGGTAAAGCTCACGTCACGCACGGCTTCAAAATCGCCATACCGCTTTACCAGATGCTTTACTTCGATCAAAGTAGTTGTTCCTCCTTTGCTTTTTCGCATAGCATAAAAATGCAATAGATCCGTTGTCCTCTATTATAACACAGATCGGTGAAGAAATGTTGAACATTTCTGCGGTGTTATCTGATTTTTTTTTCACATTCACCCGTTTACCCGTTCGCCAAGCTGTGTTGTATCGTCAATGCGGATCCAGCCTGCACCCCCATTGACGAAAACAAAAACGCCGCACAGCCATGCACGACGTTTTGTACCATTTTTGATAGGCAGCATTTTTGCAAAATATGGGATGGATCGCTTTTACAGGTTTGGTGAATAGGAAACGCACAGCTTGCCGTATTCATCCTTGAAGGGTCGCACCTGCATGGGATTTTCCATGCCCCACTGGGGATCGGCGTCGGCTCGTTCCTTCCATTTTTGATAGAAGTCCACAGTGTCGGCAAAGAGCAGCTTTTCCGCTTCCTTCCGGGCCTGGGCTGCGTCTTCCATGTGGTCGTAGGTACCCAGCAGATATTGCTTCTTTTGGAATACGATCTTGGCAAGATACTTTCCTTTGACCAAATATACGCCACGACAGCCGGTGGTGTTGTTGACCGGGATCTTGGTGCCTTGCAGGATCTCGATGCTGGTGCCGTCCACGTGGGTCTGCAAGGTGGGCATCAGATCGTTGTGCTCCTTCTTCTTGCAGCCGCAGCTTTGGAGATTGGAATACACCAGGTCGTTGTACGCCACGTCCACCTCGTTGCCACAGTCACAGCGGCAGTGCCAGATCACAGAGCCGCTTTTGCTGACCTTGGAGCGCACCCGAAACAGTGCAGTCAACCGATGGAACCGCTGGCCGGTGATGTCCACGTAGGCGTAGTTCTTTTCTGTTTTGCAGCCGCAATGGGTCTTCTGACCGCTGAGCAGCTGGGTGGAGGTGGCTTCACAGGTATAGCCGCAGCTGCACACACAGCTCCACAGGAATCGATTGCCGGTGCGCCGTTTGCTTTTGCCGACAACAGTCAGGTCGCCAAAGGTCTGTCCCAACAGGTCATGGGCATGGGCACGACCGGCATTTTCACGGGCCGCACAGCCACAGCTTTTGGAGGCTCCATAGCGAAGGCTTCGCTCCAACACATACCGCTCCGTCCCACAGTCACAGCGACACAGCCATTTGGTGGCACCGGATGAAGTCGTTGTGGTCGCATCTAAAACCGTCCAACGGCCGAACCTTTGTCCGACCAGCGCCGGTTTGGGTTGTTTCTGCATATTCCTACCACTCCTTTCTGCTCTGTTCATGCCTGCACGACACGGTCGCAGAACACCGCCACTCTTGTGGTGCCCGCTATGGTACAGGTGTAGAGCACCATGTCGTGACCGCTGTTTTGCACCGCATCCACGGCATCCTCCGGCAGCGTCTGGATCTTGGTCACCGTGTATCCATGCACCACGCCGTCCATATCGGTGAAGGTCAGCGCAGCACCCACGGTAAGCGTCCCCAGCTTGCCAAAGTGATTTTTGTAGTTGTGGGCAGCGATCACCAAATCGTCGGTATCCACGGCACCAAACTGACGGCAGGGCGCCTTTTTCAACCGGTCGTAATCCCAATCGGCCATGACCGGCAGCTGCAGCTTCAGATCCGGTATTGTCAGGTAGCCGATGTAATTTTGCCCATCGATCTCGATTATGGGAAGCTCCACTTCCGCCGGTGCCACTTCGCTTTCTCCTTCGGCAGCCGTAGGAAGTGACGTGATGGATGTGTGTGGTGTGGCCGTTTCGATGGCAGCCAGCACTTCTGTCAGCAGGCTTTCGGCTTCTCGTCCGGCGTTTTTGTCTTCTTGATCGTTGTAGAAAAACAGGAGCAGTGCCGCACACACCAGCATTGCTCCTATCGTTGTTAAGACAATGCCTGCAATTTTAGGCATCTTCATTCTTTCTCTTTCGCATCAGCAGCACGCCGCCGACCACACAAATGAGCCCCAATCCGCCGAATACCGGGATGGGCCAATTGAGCTGACCGGTCTGGATCAGGATGGCATTGTTGGTGATGATGACGGTGTCGCCGTCTGCAGCATAGGAAGGCGTGTAGCCCAAGGGGATCTCCACCTCAATAACGCTCCAGGATTCGGTGGCATCTAGATCACGCCAGGTGTAGGACCAATCGTTCCAATCGCCAAGCACGACCTTTTCCACCTCGTTTTCGCCGTTGAACAGCACCACGGTCACGGACGTGGGACGTTTTTCCACCTCGTCTTCGGCCCAGGCTTTTTTCACGGTCAGATCCCGCAGCTCCGGTTCTTCGACCACCGGCGGCTCGGTCTCCGGCGGTTCGGTTTCGTCCGGCTCGGTTTCCACAGGCTTGGTTTCTTCGGGTTCCGTTTCCTTTGGCTCGGTTTCCGGGGGTTCCGTTTCCGGTGGTTCGGTTTCTCTCGGATACCACGGGATGAACGGCGGATGATAATCCTTGTGGTTCTTTACGATGATCAAACCATCTCCTTTGTTGATATACTGGGGTGCATCATACCCATTGACGGTATCCTCTTCCACGCCCCAGGTGTAGCGGTCATCCAGCTCATCGAACACGGCCGTCCACTTGTTGTCCTCGCTCAAGGTCACATAATCTCCGGTGCGCTTGCCGTCCTTGGTCAAGTAGATCCTGATGCTGGTGGGACGATTGGGATATTTGTTGTCGTCCCATTCCTTGTGTACCTGAATCTTATTGTAGCTAATGCCCTCGGCGATGAACTGCCAGTCGATCTCCCCGGCACGATCCTGGAATTCGTTGCCCATGTTGATATCGACATCCAGCACCACGGTGAGGATCACGGATTCGCCTTCGGCAATATTGGTCAGCGTGATGCCACCAAGGATCTCATTCGCCGGCATTTCGTTCACAAGCGGTGTACCTTCGGTGGTGTCACCACTGTAGATGGTCAGCGTCATATGATGCAGGAACGCTTTCATGTCCGCAAGAAAATCGTTGGAACCCTGCCACTTTGCGGTCACCGTGTCGTGGATGGGATTTGTTTCATCGTGGGGCACGCCCAGCAACTTCAGGGTCAGCTTATCTTCGCCGGTGTTGTTGACGAAGGTGATCTTTTGCACCAGCTTGTCGCCGGGCATGACGCCTTTGAAGTTGTCGAACAGGTCGGAGTAGGTGTACGCTTTGTTGATCGTTTCAAACTTGATCGTGGTATCGGCAACCACTTTGGAGTCGTCTGCCCACACGCCGATGCCAAGGCACAGGATGGTCAGGAGAGTCAGCGCCAGAGACAGGATCGTTTTTACCATTTTCTTCATGTCGCTTCCTCCTTTTAGCTACCAGACTTGGTCAAATTGCCGTTGACCACCGTCACGCCCCACGCTGATTCCACAACACTTGTGGGAACGCTTTGGATGGATTCGGAGATCACTTCGATCACCTGCTTACCGCCGTCTGCATCGGTGTACCGTTTTAGCGTGATGGAACTACCTAACATTTCACCGGATGTTTTATCAGGTGCTACCGGCTTGGCGTAGTAGTAGTATCCACCTTTTTCAAACCAATCTGTACCCAACGTGAATGCCGGTATCGTAGCTTCGCCACCGATGTGGGCACCGCTGTCATTCACACGATAGGTGACCAGCTTTACACGGACGTAGGCGGCGATGTTACCTTCGTTTCTGACAACGATGGATGTTTTTGTTTCGCCGTCAAATTTTTCTTCCGGCACATTGGGAACGCCGGCGGCCGTGAAGGTGTTGGCGACGGGTCCGGTTTGGGTGAACAGGTAGGCAATGGTTCCGGTGACGGCTACGGTCAGGAGCGCCAGAGACAGGAGCAATGCCCATTTTTTGGTGCGATTTTGTTTGCGTTTTTTGGTAAACATATTGCTCCTCCTCTCTTAGTTGGTGCTCGGTTCTACACCAAAGGTATTGATCACACGGTTGAAGAAGTTCAGCCAATGGTCATTTTTCTTTGTGTTGGTGCAGGTCACCGTTGCGAAAGTGGTAGTGCTACTCAGTGTTGCACTACTGCTACTCATGCTGGAAGTATATCTCCAAGCGGTGGAAGTATCTTCTTCGATGGTGTAGGTACCAACGGGAAGTTCGCTGATCGTTACGCTGCCGGTGCCTTGGATCGTCACCTGGGTGTATGGATTGCCATCCTTCTTTACGTTGAAGACGAAATATTCGTCATTGCCGATGGTGGTACCCGATGCAGCTTTGGTGATCGTCAAGGAGCAAGTCTCCACGTGGAGCCAGAACTTGCCGTCTGTGGGATCGGTTTCGTTTGCGTCACACTTGGTATGCACGAATGTGGTGTTGCCGGTCACATCGGTGGTGCCGATCTTCACGGTCACGGCTACGGGGATATCGGCTTTGGTGGCGATTTTGCCATTGTCAACTCCGGCACCTGGTGTGTAGGTCAAATCCAGCGTGGGTGCAGTGCCGATCATGGTGACTGTAGAATCTGTAGACAACGTATTGCCATGCTTCCACTCTGTATTTGTCAGGTGGTTGGAATAATCTGTCGGAGCGGTGTCGCCGTAGTAGACGGTGCTGTCTTTGTAGGTTAATGTAGGAACGAAGACGTTGATGTTGCCTGTAGCACTGTTGGTTTTTGCTTTGACAACTTTGCCTTCCGTTGATGTTGGCGTTGTGTTCTTCGGTGCTACGGTGACGGCCACGGTGTAGGCGATGTCATCCTTCAGGTCACTGAGGTTGGTCACAGTATTGCCGGATGCATCTGTGTAGGCTACTGTGATATCTACATATGCATTCTGCCAATCTGCCAAACCGTAGTTGGTTGCGTCTTCACCCAGATTCAAAACTACATCGCCACATTTTGCTGTTGCGCCGGATTTGATTTTTTCGGCGGTCAGGCTGCCTAAGAGGTATACGTTTTTGTCAGTTGCGGTGACGTTTACATCGGCGATCGGTACGTTTACCTGGGGCACTTCAAAGAGTGCGACTGCGGTCCCATTCAGATACATACCGGATGTGTTGCCGTTGGTGGGGACATCGTTGCCACCTAAGAAGCCCTCCTTCGGCGACACGGTGAATTCGATGATCAGCTTTTGACCGCTATATGTACCACTGTGCGAACCACACCAGTTTGCGGAGAAATCGAAGCCGGTGACATCTAAGGTATCACCAGTGATCGTAGCGATAACGCCGGTTGCCGGTGTGCGATTACCGAAAGTCAGGCCAGCACCGGTGCAGTTTGCGGTGTACAGCTTGATATCGGATGCATTGGCCGGAACGGTGAAGGAAGGTGCGATGATGTCCTTTACTACGGTGGAGGTACCCAGAGTGCTGTTGGTTGCGCCGCCTACCTGCTGACTAATCAGTTGGAATATATTTAGAAGCTGAAGGGAATTGGTTGCACTCAGATAGTAGCTCATGCCGTTCAGTTCAGTGTTCTGATCACCGGAGGCAGTCATGCTGGTGGCTTCCGGATAGTTGGAGGAAACGTAGTGCATATAGGTATTTTCGTTGGAGGAGC
>CAZLED010000021.1:0-12505 GCA_964558485.1 uncultured Ruminococcus sp.
CCAAAATGCAGGAACGGGAAACCATTTTGCAGGACGCACTGCGGGAGGATTGTACGTTGGCGGTGCTGTACAATACAATAGGCAAAGGAAAAAGGAACAGCCGGCGAGCCATTCCTTTTTTGCATACACGCATAGGGATGCGCAATACCGTACCGGAACGCCCTGCTTGGGTCTCCGGTGCGGTTTTTGTCTTTACAGCTTCTGGATCCAGATGTTCCGGAAGGATACCGGGTTGCCGTGGTCCTGGAGCATCAGCGGTCCTTCGGCTACGATGTGGTCGTATACGCCGCCGGGAGTGTTGCTGGGCAGGGTGAAGTTGTTGTGGATCACCTGACCGTTTTGCAGGATGGTCACCACCGCATGGGAGAGCACCTTGCCGTTTTCGTCCAGCTTGGCAGAGCGCAGGATGATGTCGTAGGTCTGCCATTCCAGCGCCGGCTTGCACGCATTGGTCAGCGGTGCCTGGATGCTGTAGATGCCACCGCAGTCGTCGTACTTCGGTTCCGCGATGCCGTAGGAGTCCAGCACCTGCAGCTCATAGCAGCCCTGGATGTACACGCCGCTGTTGCCCTTCCACTGACCCGTGGCCTCCGGCATATCCGGTTCCCGCCATTCCACGTGGATGTGTGCGTCGCCGTAGGTCTCCTTGGACATGATGTTGCCGTGGGTCACGGTCATGATGCCGTCCTTGACTTCCCACTGGGCCGGGCTCCCGTCCAGATTCGTGAAGTGTGACAGGTCGGTGCCGTCGAATAAAATGATTTTTTCCATGAGATTTATCCTTTCGTTATATGGAATTATTTATAGTATATCTTCCAACATATTGGTGTCTGTCAAAGTCTGCCCATGCCAGAGCAGCGTGCGGATCTCGTAGGGCTGCATGGGGATACAGTGCGCCGTACCGCAGAGTCGCAGCCGTACCGTATCTCCTTTGCCATCCTGCTCCACCAACCGCAGCACGATGCCGTTCCCATCCTCTGCTTCCTTGAGGACGGTCAGAGCCGTAGACGCCGCTTCCATGGTGCATGGGGAATCGGGTATCGCTTGCCCATCGTGCCAGGCTTCGTCGATGACAATGGGTGGATCGGCAAAGTGTTCGGCGCTCTCCCAGGCTTCGTGGGGTGTACATTTGTCAAAGCACAGTCGCAGGTGGCCTTCGTTCTTGCCGGTGGAGAGGATGTCGTAGTCGTCGGTCAGATCGATCTCGCCGATGCGCAGGTCTCCGGCAATGGGACTGCGAAATAAGGTCACACCCAATTTGCCATTCTGCACCGAATACGCAAAGCTGTCCTTGGCAAACAGCGTATAGCCTGCCGTCTGCACCCACAGTCCCAGAGGCACATCGTGGGGCGTGTCATGGCGGTTGGCACATCCATAGGGTACTGCCGCCAGATGCTCGCCGGTGGGGACAGCGCAGGATAGCTTCACGGCCTTATGCCCATCGTTCCAGTGGCAGACCCAGCGCACCTCGATGGCTCGTTCGTCCCGGTAAAAGATGTAGTACAGCACCAGCTCCGATGGACCATACCGGAACACGCTCCGCAGTACCGTGCGCAGTGGTCCCTTTTCCGATACCGTCATGCCCACGTGTTCCCAGGGGATCGTGGCACCGTAGTCTGCGATATTGAAGGCCCAGGTGTCGCCGTCGTCCTGCACCATGGTGGGCACAAACAGCGCATCTGCCAGCCAGTTTCCGTCCGCATCCGTGACCTTTTGGATACAGCCGTTTTCCAGGGTGACTGTCAGCGCATCGGTGGTGATGGTGGTGACCGGCTGATGCCTGTCTACCTGTGGCACGGCTTCACCGGTCTTTTCCACGTGGTACAGCCGCACACCCATGGCCGGGAGCTGTCCCCGGAACAGGAACCGGGAGCGGAAGCCGGGGATCACAGATTTTTCCCGGATGATCTGGCAGGGGATGGTGTTGCCGTCCTCGTCCGTTAGCCGGATCCCGCCGGAATACCAGTCGTACTCGTGGAGCCACTGGACCTCCGCTTCGATGTATCCTTCGTAGGCTGTGTCGTGCAGGTTCCACACCGCTAAGTTCCAGCCTTGGCCGGGCATGGCATAGGTGGCAGTCATGCGCTGGAGAGCGGTATGCAAGATCTCCTGCCCGGTGGTGATGGCACGACCCAGAGAAGCGTAGGCATCGTCGTAAGCGTCCAGAATGCAGGCGCCGCCGAGGATGTCGTGGAACTGGTTGAACAGCACGTCCTGCCAGGCCTTGGTGAGGGCATCGTGGGTCGGTGTGCCACAGCCGGAGAGGGACGCCAGTACGGCAGCCTTTTCCGCATTCAGCAGGGTAAATTCTCCCCGGCGTACCATGGCCTTGATGGGTGGCAGATTGGCATACACGCCAAAGTCCCCGGTGATAAACTCCCGTTTTTCCACCTGTGTGCAGTCCTCGTGGTGGTCGTGGAAAAATTGCGCCAGGGTAGAGAAGATGGCATGGTCGGCCTTGTGGATGGCGGCAATGGCTTCTTTGGTGGGAGCACCGCCATGGTCGGTCACGCCGTATACCACCAGCTCATCGGCATCGGTATCTGCCGCCAGCCGTGCGGCCATGTTTTTGCTGTAGCAGTCGTCGGCACGATAGGTCAGCACCCGACTGCCATCCGGACTTTCCCACCAGAACAGGGGCGAATCCAGTGTGACATGGCGGCTTTCCGGTCGTACGAAGCAATAATTGCGAATGCCGCAGCCGGAGAGGATCTGGGGTAGCATGGGACTGTGTCCAAAGGAGTCGATGTTGAAGACGGTCTCTGCCATTTTGCCGGTATGTTCCCGGAGCCACCGTTGGCCGTACAAGCCTTGCCGGACGTAGCTTTCTCCGGCGGCAGAATAGCAATCCGGCTGCAGCCACCAGCCTTCGCCCACTTCCCATCGACCTTCCCCGATCCGGGTACGTATTTGCTGCCACATCGCCGGTTCGGTCTTCTGGATCCACTGGAACACCGGTGGCGTGGCAAAGGAGTAGCGAAAATCCGGATCCTCGTCCATCCGTGCCAGCGCGGCGCGAAAGGTTGCCCGAATGCCAGCCATCGCTTCCGGCCACTGCCACAGCCACACCGGATCAAAATGGGTATTGCCAATACAGTATTTCTTTTTCATTGTGGTTTGTGTTTATTCTCCAATAGAATGGTATAGGGTCATTCTTCGCTCAATGCACAAAGCAGCTCTCGTCTGCCACGGCGGAAGGCAGCTACATCGTATGCTACGTCCCGGAAGGAATGGAACAGGCTTTCACAGATCGCATCTGCCTTTGCCTTGTCCTTCTGGGCAAGCAACCGCAGCAGCTCATATTCCTCGGCACTGGCTCTCTGGTTTTCGCCTCTTGCCGACAGCCACGGACCATCTTCGCCGGGGTACAGCAAATGTGTGTCGCCGGAGGGCAGGTAGCAGACGGCATCGGTGTTGTGGTGCTCCGGGCAGTTCAGACGGAAGGGATCCTGACCGGGTTGGTAGCAGTTGGCGGCCCAGTGCAGATAGCCGGTCAGGTTGTACTTGTAGTTGCCCCAGAACAGGTACCGGGTGGCCAACAGCGGATAGTCCATGAACCGGTTGATGTATTCTTCGCCACGGGGACCGCAGCAGACATAGTGCCAGATCTGGTCACCGTTGGCACGCAGGGTCTCGATCTCTTTTCTATGTTTGTCGTATTCGGCGTTCAGTGGCACCCAGATGTTCAGTGCCCCGTGGAGATCCCCGTAGGACATGGCATCGATCAGGGGAATGTCCGGCACGAACCGACGGATCAGACCGCACAGGGCCCGGAATTCGGTGGCGTTGTGGGCATTGGGTTCGTCTGCCACACCCATGACAAAGCGATCCAGCCAGCCGTTTTTCTCCAGCATAGCGTGCAGGGCAGGCAGGTACTGGGACAGGTAGCAATAGCCTTCGTAGCTCATGGACGGAATGGTCTTGTTCACCAGGATCGTGGAGGACGACCAGCTCTGCCGCCAGCCAACAGACGGACCGTTGAATTACCGCATCCCCTGGGAAAGCTGCCGACGCATGGTCTCCTCCATCACGGAGAAGTCGAACCGGTATTCGTTTTCCCCAACGGTCTCCACCTGCACGCCGCCCACGTACATCATGTTCTGCCGCATCCGACGCAGACCGGCGATGTACCGGGCATCCAGCTCGTAGAAGGCATCGGAACCATAGGAAACGCCGTGGTATTTGGCAACTGCTGTAGGGTTGTAGCCTTGGATCAGGGTCAGGCTCTCGTTCGGCACGGTGGCACGATATACGGTGAGGGTCAGGGGAATGGTGATCGTCTCTGCACCAACGGTGATGGTCACCTCTCCGGTATAGGTGCCGGGGTCCGCATCTGCCGGGATCTGCACCGCACCATAGAAGCCGCCGATCTGGGTGTCCGGTCTTCTGCCATCTCCTACGCCCACGTCCAGGGTGCCGTCAAAGGGACGATAGCAGTCGTAGAGCCGATAGGGTGCGACCCGTTCGGGAAAGTGGGGCTTGAAGGTCTCCGGGGCCAGCCCATGGTTGCGCTCCACGGTGACCGGCACCAGGCTGTACCATTCCACAGGCAACGCAAGGTCGGTCCCGATGGATACGCCGCCCATTCTGGGGAAGCCGAGCTTGGCAGTCTCCAGCAGGGCCGGATCGGTGTACACTTCCTCCGGCAGCCAGTTTTCTTTCACATGATCGACGGTCAGCCCGTCCAGCAGGATCTGGAATCCGGCATAGCTGCCACGAGCCGCATCCAGTGCGATGGTGCTGGTGGAAGTGGGATAGCACATCTGGTCGGGATAGGTGAATTCTGCTGCATCTACAACTGTGTAACGCATGATAGCTCCTCCTTGTGTGGTGATAGTTTAGAGACCGTTTTATTCGGTGAAATCGATATCGTACCGGGTGCCGTGGTGGTACAGGATCCCATCGGTCAGCCGGATACGCAGGATCACGGTATTTTTGTCATTTTCATCCACGTGGCCGTCGTCGTACCATTCGGCAAACACGGTACGCAGCTTGTCTGCCAGATCCGCATGGGTGCTCTCCTGGATCCAGCCAAGGTTTTCGCCGATCCCATGTCCCGTGAACCAATCGCCGCAGATAGCCACCGTGGGATTCTCCCGGATCTGGTTCATCTTGCCGGAGGTGGCACAGGTGATCCCATAAAAGGCACCGGCTTCATAGTAGGCGTTTATGGCACGGACATAGGGAATGGTACCATCCGTGGTGGCCAGTGCGAGCAGATTGTCGCAGCCAAAGCGGTTTTGCAGGATGGCTTCGGTGGTGGGAGAAAGCTTTTCCATTTTATAAAAGTTCCTTTCTCATATAGGCTCCATTGCCAGCCAGCGTCCGCTGCAGCAGGGACGTATCCACTGCCCTGGTCTCTCCACCGGCGTCCATGGCAAGGGCCGCTGCGGTACCTGCCGCTTCTCCGGTGATATAGCAGCCCGGCATGACCCGGATCGAGGCTTCCATCTGTCGATCGGTCCCCATGCAGCGGCCTGCGGTCAGCACATTGTCAAAGGACGACGCCACCAGGCTGCGGTAGGGAATGCCATAGGATTCGCCTTTTTTATAGCGCATATTTTTGTATTCGTCCTGGAACCGCTTGTATTCGTCTCCGTCGGTGTTCATGATGTGGATGTCCACCGGGTAGCAGTACCGGCCGATCTCGTCGGCAAAGTCGGCACGGGTGAGAAAATCGGAGACGGACAGCATATAGTCGCACACCGTCCGGCGAGACTCCCGGATACCCAGAAGGGAACCGGTGGCAAGCAGTCTTGCGTTCTCACAGCCGTGGACATATTCGTTGTAGAAGCGGATGTATTCCAGCATGGACTGCCGACCCCACATCATGGCACGGGTCAGCGACGCTTCGTCCAGCGGATCGTTGTCGAAGATGTGTCCGATGTTGCCGCCGCCAATGCCGCCATCCCGCAGGAACATACCGCTCAGGTGTCGGTCCGCATAGGTGAACACCCCATCGGCAATGGCCTTTTCCAGCTGGGCAGCGATGTTGGTGGAACGATAGGCGTCGTTGTCCACCTGATCCCACAGCGAGCACAGCGTCGGCGGCATGACCTTGCCCTCTTCGTTGCCAAACTCGAACTGTCCACCGGCCAGCGCATTGAGGGTGCCGTCACCGGTGCAGTCGATAAAGACCTTGGCAGTCACGGCATAGAGCCCCGTCTTGGAGGTCAGCACCACGCCGTCCACGTGACCACCATGGTTCAGCACATCACAGACCGTGGTGAAAAATAGCACCTTGACGCCGGCTTCCGTGGTGATCCGGTCGTAGACACGCTTGAGCTCTTCGGCATCGATGGAGGTCCAGTAGGCGGTCAGCGGCACATGGGCAGAGACCTGGCGCCGGATCTCCAATCCGATCCCGGCAGACAATATGCGTTCTCCATCGTCAAAGGGTGCAAAGGCCGGTACCATACCGGAGGTACCTACGCCACCCAGCGCACCACCGGCTTCCACCAGCAGTACCGATTTTCCGGCACGTGCTGCTGCCACCGCTGCGGCCACACCGGATGCGCCACCACCGGCCACCAACACATCCACGTCCATACGGACAGGAAGTTCCTTTTGATATAGCATAGTCTATATAAACTCCTTACGCTTTGTCAGAAAGTGCACTTGTGGCAAGGAGACACGGACCAAGGTTGATCGGTGCTTCCGCAGGTTTCCACAGGGGTGCATCATTATCTATACTATACCTTTTTTTTCGCCCATTGTCAAGGGGTTTTGGGCATATTTCTGAAGGAAGCCGACAGCGACAAAAAAACTGAAAAAACTTTAGCGCTTTACTTGACAAAAGCGATAAAGTGTGGTATACTATAGTCAACGCTGGTTAAGGTTGAAAACTCGCCAAAAGAGCCATAAATCTTAGCTTTTTGACGAGTTTTTTCGAATTCATCAGCATTGACTATAAGCACGCAAAAAACGTGTCATACGACGAAGTAATAACGTAAAGGAAACAAAAGCCTGTGAAAGAGACCATTCTGCCCAAGGAAGAGACGGCTGTGCTGGCCATGCGCACCCTGTACGAAAGCTTTGGGTATACCAAATATAAAATGTCCAAATTCGAGGACTACGACCTGTATCGGGACAACAAACGATTCTTGCCCAAGGGTGAGATCCTGACCTTCCCCAACCGGGACGGACGACTGCTGGCACTGAAACCGGACGTGACCCTGTCCATCGTCAAGAATGCCCGTGCCGGTGAACAGATCCGGGAATATTACAACGAAAACGTCTACCGGGGCATGGACGGTGAACAACGGGAGATCATGCAGGTGGGTCTGGAATGCATCGGCGAGATCGATCTGTATTCCACCTGCGAGGTCATCCGGCTGGCGAAAAAATCGCTTTCCATCATCTGCGAAAATTCCATCCTGGATATTTCCCACGGTGCTTTCGTGGCAGGTCTGTTGGATGCCGCCGGACTGCCGGAGGATGGCGTTCGGGATCGGTTCAATGCCTGCATCGCCGGAAAAAATGCCCATGAGCTGTCGGGCCTGTGCCGGGAATACGGTGTGGCAACAGACGTGGAAGAAAAGCTGTGTCGGCTCCTGACCCTGTACGGCCCCTTCGCTGCGATCCGGGATGATATGCAGTCTCTGGTGGTCAGCGAAGACATGGCAAATGCATACCGGGAGATCGAAGCCATCGACAACTACTTCCGCACCATCGGCGAAGACAAGGGCCTGGCAGTGGATCTGTCCTTGGTCAACGATATGTGCTACTACACCGGCGTGCTGTTCCGTGGCTATGTCCAGGGCGTACCGGTGGGTGTGCTGTCCGGCGGCCGGTACGATGGGCTCCTGCAGCGGATGCAGAAAAACGACATGGGCGCCGTGGGCTTTGCGGTGTACATGAATCTCTTGGATCTGTACTTTGACGAAGGCCGGGGAAAAGAATACGACGTGGATATTCTGGTGACCTACGACAGTGGCACCGATATGGCGTCTCTGTCCCGTACCGTGGATATGCTCATGGGCGGCGGCAGAAGTGTCCGGGTACAGAAGCAGGCAGACGGCAAGCTGCGGTACAAGGAAAAATTCCACTATGGAGAAAGGGGGCTTGAGATCCGTGACTGAGAAACTGGATAAGACCATCAGCATCGCACTGCCCAAAGGACGACTGGGCGAAAAGACCTACGCCATGCTGGAGGAGCTGGGTTACGGCTGTCCCGGCGTCATGGACAATTCCCGGAAGCTGATCTTCACCGACGAAGCAGCTACCGTGCGGTATTTCTGGGTAAAGCCCTCGGATGTGGCGATCTATGTAGAGCATGGGGCCGCCGACGTAGGTGTGGTGGGACGAGATATTTTGCTGGAATACCAGCCGGACGTGTATGAGCTGACCGACCTGGGCTTTGGCAAATGCCGGATGTGCGTGGCAGGCCCGGAGAACGTGACCCCCAGCGCCGACCGGACCCTGCGCATTGCCACCAAGTTCGTACACATTGCCAAGGAATACTACAGAGCCCGCAGCCGGGAGATCGAGATCATCAAGCTCAACGGCTCCATCGAGCTGGCACCGATCTTGGGTCTGTCGGACGTGATCGTGGATATCGTGGAGACCGGTACCACTCTGAAGGAGAACCACCTGGAAGTCAAGGAAGAGATCGTTCCCATCAGTGCCCGGTTCATCGTCAATAAGGCGGCCTACCGGTTCAAGCAAAACGAGATCGCTGTCATGAACGAAAAGATCGGCAAATGGCTCAGCGAAAAGAAGTGATCGGAGAATATAGCTATGATCAAGATATACAAAAGCAAAGAGATCGCAAGAGAGGATATCGTGTGCCGGGAAGTGACGGCTGCCGGTGTGGAAGATACCGTAGCGGATATCCTGTATGACGTGCGCAAAAACGGCGACGAGGCCCTGTGCCAGTATGCGAAGAAATTTGACAAGATCGATATGACCCCGGCAGAGCTGATCGTGCCCCAGAGTGAGATCGACGCTGCCTGGGATGCTATGGAACCGGAGTTCCGTGCCGTGCTGGAAGAATCGGCCGCCAACATCCGTGCCTTCCACGAAAAGCAGGTGCGCAACGGTTTTGCCATGACGGAAAAGGACGGCGTGGTGCTGGGACAGAAGATCACGCCCATTGCCAAGGTGGGTCTGTACGTACCCGGCGGCACGGCACCGCTGCTGTCTTCGGTACTGATGAACGCCATTCCTGCCAAGATCGCCGGCTGCGGACAGATCGCTATGACCACGCCACCCGGCCGTGACGGTAAGGTACCGGCTTCTATCTTAGCGGCAGCCAAGGTGGCCGGTGTGGACCGGGTGTACAAAATGGGTGGCGCACAGGCCATCGGCGCACTTGCCTATGGTACCGCCACGGTGGAAGCCGTAGACAAGATCGTAGGGCCGGGCAATGCCTACGTAGCAGAGGCAAAGAAGCAGGTGTTTGGCAAGGTCGCCATCGACATGATCGCCGGACCCAGTGAGATCCTGGTGCTGTGTGACGAGACCTGCGACCCGGTGGTGGTAGCGGCCGATATGCTGTCCCAGGCAGAGCATGACAAAATGGCGTCTGCCATCTTAGTGACCCCCAGCGAAGCCCTGGCCAATGCGGTGTCCAGCGAACTGGAACGCCAGATCCCCACGCTGCCCAGAGCCGAGATCGCCCGGATCTCCATCGACACCGGCAGCAAGATCATTTTGACGGAAAGCTTTGCGGAAGCGGTGGACATTGCCAGCGAGATCGCACCGGAGCACCTGGAGCTGATGTGTGACGATCCCTTCGCCTGGCTGCCCCGTGTGAAAAATGCCGGTTCCATCTTCCTGGGCAAGAACTGTCCGGAAGCCTTAGGCGATTATTTTGCCGGTCCCAACCACGTTCTGCCCACCGGCGGTACGGCGAAATTCTCCAGCCCCTTGTCGGTAGACGACTTTATCAAGAAATCCTCGTACATTTATTATACCGCAGAAGCCCTGGAAGCGGTCGGCGAAAAGGTCTATGCCTTTGCGACCCGTGAAAAGTTAGACGGTCACGCCCGTTCTGCCGTGGTCCGCTATCGCCGGGAAACGCTGTGGGACAAGTGATTTCCTGCGTCTGTATTTGATTTATTCACTGAACTGAACCTACCCTTGTGAGGTGTATCGTGTCATCTTATTTTTCTTCTCGCTTTGCCGCTCTGGATGCCTATGTTCCCGGAGAACAGCCCAGAGATAAAGCATATATCAAGCTCAATACCAACGAATCTCCCTTTCCCCCGTCGCCGGCTGTGCTGGACGTGATCTCCCGGGAAGCCGTGGCAGATCTGCGGCTGTATTCCGACCCCACCTGTTTGGACACCCGGTGCGCCATTGCCAAACGGTATGGACTGACGCCGGAGCAAGTGCTGGTGGCCAATGGGTCGGACGAGTGTCTGCAGTTTCTGTTCTTAGGCTTTACCGAGCCGGGTGCGGTCTTTGCGGACATCACCTATGGTTTTTATTCCGTTTTTGCCGACCTGCACCAGGTACCGACCACCGTGATCCCCTTGCGTGAAGATTTCACCATGCCGGTGGAAGCCTTCTGCGCCGCCAAAGGGACCATCTTTATCGCCAACCCCAATGCGCCCACCGGCATCGCTTTGACCCTATCGGAGATCGAGCAGATCCTTTGTTCCGACCCGGATCGGCTGGTGGTGATCGACGAAGCATACGTGGACTTTGGCGGAGAGAGTGCGGTGTCGCTGCTGTCGAAGTATCCCAACCTGGCAGTGGTGCAGACCTATTCCAAATCCCGTTCGCTTGCAGGAGCCAGACTGGGCTTCACGCTGGCGTCTCCGGAGATCATTGCCGACATGGACAAGCTGCGCTATTCCACCAATCCCTACAACGTAAACCGGCTGACTCTGCTGGCTGGGCGTGCGGCTATGGAGGACGAAGACTACTTCCAACAGAATCGCCGTGCCATCATGGACAACCGTGCCTGGACCAAGGCCGCTTTGGAAGCCCGTGGCTTCTACGTCACCGACTCTATGACCAACTTTCTCTTTGCCCGTACCGACAGACTGGACGGCGGAGAGCTGTACCAGCTGCTGAAGGATAAAGGTGTGCTGGTGCGGCATTTCACCGGAAAAAGGATCTGCCAGTTCAACCGGATCACCATTGGTACCAAGCAAGAGATGGAAGTGTTTATCCAGAAGATCGATGAGATCTTTGCAGAGAAGGGAGTGTGACCCATGCGGGAAAGCACGATCAAACGGTATACAGCGGAAACGAAGATCGACCTGACCCTGTCTCTGGACGGGGGAGCCGTGGACATCCACACCGGCTGTGGGTTCCTCGACCATATGCTGACCCTGTTTGCCCGGCACGGCCACTTTGGTCTGACCCTGACCTGCGACGGGGACACAGAGGTGGACTATCACCACACCACTGAGGATATCGGTATTGCATTGGGCCAGGCCTTTGCGGAAGCACTGGGAGACAAGCGAGGTATTTGCCGGTACGCACACATCCTGCTGCCCATGGACGAAGCGCTGATCCTGTGTGCTGTGGATATATCCGGCCGGGCACATTTGTCCTATGATGCCACACTGCCTGCCGCCAAGGTGGGAGATTTTGATACAGAGCTGGTGCAGGAATTCTTCCTTGGCTTTGTACGGGTAGCCGGGATCACGCTCCATATCCGGCAGATGGCAGGAGAGAACACCCACCACATCATCGAAGGGATGTACAAGGCATTTGGCAGAGTGATGGCCAGTGCCAGCCGCATCGACGAAGCACACCGGGACGAGATCCCATCCACGAAAGGAACATTATGATAGCGATCATTGACTATGGCGTTGGCAATATATTTTCCCTGTGCAGCTCCTTTGGTGCCATTGGTGCCGAAGCGGTGCTGACCGGGGACAGAGACGTGGTGCGTCAGGCCGACAAGCTGATCCTGCCGGGGGTAGGTGCTTTTGGAGATGCGGCGGACAAGTTGAAAGCCTGTGGCCTGTGGGACGTGGTCCTGGAAGAAGCTGCCACCGGAAAGCCACTATTGGGGATCTGCCTGGGTATGCAGCTGTTGTTTGACGAGAGCCACGAATACGGGATCCACAAGGGGCTGGGACTGATCCCCGGTCGTGTGATGCCCATTGCACCGGAGGTACCCAAGGGCGTGAAGATTCCCCACATTGGCTGGAACGCACTGCACTTCACCGGAGAGCCTTCGCCGCTGTTTGCCGGCCTTACCGAAGGAGATCACGTGTATTTCGTCCATTCGTACTACGCTGCCGACTGTGCCGAAAACACCATCGCCACAACGGAATATTACGCCGAGCTGACCGCCGCTGTAGCCAAAGGAAATGTATACGGCACGCAGTTCCACCCGGAAAAGAGCGGTGAAGTAGGGCTAAGAATTTTGAAAAACTTCGCACAGCTGTAACGAGTGCAAGTCGTACATACGGCTACCTTTTCCCGGAAAAGAGCGGTGAAGTTGGGCTAAGAATTTTGAAAAACTTCGCACAGCTGTAGTGTGTGCAAGTCGTACATACGGCTACCTTTTCCCGGAAAAGAGCGGTGAAGTTGGGCT
>CAZLED010000021.1:12605-18066 GCA_964558485.1 uncultured Ruminococcus sp.
GTGCAAGTCGTACATACGGCTACCTTTTCCCGGAAAAGAGCGGTGAAGTTGGGCTAAGAATTTTGAAAAACTTCGCACAGCTATAATACGTGCATAGCGGATGTGTGTCACCGTTTCCGCTTCCCACTATACCCTGTATTTCTAACGTAAATTTGGAGTAAACCATGATGCATATTTTCCCAGCGATCGATTTGTGCGGCGGACAGGTAGTGCGGCTGTACAAGGGCGATTATGAAAAAAAGACCGTGTATTCCGATGCCCCTGCCACCTTTGCCCGTTCCTTCTGGGAAGCCGGCGCCGAATATCTCCATCTGGTGGATCTGGATGGTGCCAAGGCCGGACACGCTGTGAACCTGGACCTGATCGAAAAGCTGATCCGGGAAAGCAGACTGCAGGTGGAAGTGGGTGGCGGCATCCGTACCGAGGAGACCATCCGGCAGTACATCGACATCGGCGTATTCCGGGTGATCTTAGGCACCGCTGCCCTGACCGACCGACCCTTCCTCACCCGTATGGTGGAAAAATACGGCGACAAGATCGCAGTGGGTGTGGATATCCGGGACGGTATGGTGGCGACCCACGGCTGGACAGAGACCTCTACGGTACCTTGCCTGGACTTCTGCCACTTCCTGGAAGACATCGGTGTCAGCGCCATCATTTGCACCGACATTGC
The DNA here is from genome assembly GCA_964558485.1 of uncultured Ruminococcus sp. Lineage (GTDB taxonomy): Bacteria > Bacillota > Clostridia > Oscillospirales > CAG-272 > UMGS1696. The sequence goes on from CAZLED010000021.1 coordinate 13,279, forward strand.
CAAGGACGGCGCTATGTCCGGTACGAACCTGGCTTTGTACAAAGAGCTGCACCAAAAGCTGCGCATGGACATCACAGCCTCCGGTGGCGTGTCGTCTTTAACAGACGTGCGTGCCTTAGCCGAGGAAGGCGTGTACGGTGCCATCTTAGGAAAGGCACTGTACACAGGGGACGTGGTACTTCGTGAGGCGATCGATATTGTGAAGGCCTATAAGTAAAGAGAGAAGGATAGCATGATCACAAAACGGATCATCCCATGCCTGGATGTAAAAAATGGCAGAGTGGTCAAAGGCGTGAATTTTGCCGGACTGAACGATGTGTCGTCTCCTGTGGAGCTGGCACAGTACTACAGCAGCTGTGGTGCCGATGAGCTGGTGTTTTACGATATCACTGCATCTGCGGAAGGTCGGGCCCTGTTCAGCGACATCCTGACAGAGGTTGCCAGCAAGGTGTACATTCCCCTGACCGTGGGCGGCGGCATCAATACCATTGCCGATTTTGACCGGGTGCTGAAGTGCGGTGCCGATAAGGTCAGCGTCAACTCCGGTGCCATCGCCGACCCGAACCTGATCGGAGAAGCCGCCAAAAAATACGGCAACCAATGCGTGGTGCTGTCCTGCGACATCAAACGGGTGGACGATCCACAAAAGGGAAGACAGTTCCGGCTCTTTGCCAAAGGTGGCAGAGTGGACACCGGTCTGGACGCTATCGAATGGATCAAAAGAGGAGAGGCAAACGGTGCCGGAGAGATCGTGGTCAACAGCATCGATACCGACGGCGTGAAGAAGGGCTTCGATATCGAAATGCTCCGTGCCGTGTCGGACGCTGTATCCGTGCCGGTCATCGCTTCCGGTGGTGCCGGCTGTGCCGAGGACTTTGTGAAGCTGTTCCAGGCCATCCCCGATATGGATGCCGGACTGGCTGCGTCCATTTTCCACTTTGGAGAAGTCAAGATCGCCGACCTGAAAAAGCTGCTGCAGGACAACGGCATTCTGGTGAGACGATAAGAAAAGGCAGAAGTCAGAACGCAGAGGTGGACGAAACTTTGGATCCACTGCATACCAATAAAGGAGTACAATTATGCTTACCATAAACGATTTGAAATTTGATGAAAAAGGTCTGATCCCTGCCATTGTGACAGACTATCAGACCGGCGAAGTGCTGACTTTGGCCTACATGAACCGGGAAAGCCTGGAGATCTCGCTGGCCGAAAAGACCACCTGCTTCTGGTCTCGTTCCAGACAAGAGCTGTGGCGCAAGGGTGCGACCTCCGGCAATCGGCAGCACATCACCAAGATCGTTGCCGACTGCGACCGGGATGCCCTGACCGTGTACGTGCGGAAGGATGGTCCGGCCTGCCACCTGGGAAACGAATCCTGCTTTGTGGACGAGCTGTTTATCAACGAAGACGAAGCAGAACCCTTCCAGCTCAAGGGACTGTACCAGCTTCTGGAAGGCAGAAAGGCCGATATGCCCGAAGGCTCCTACACCACCTATCTGTTCCAGAAGGGACTGGACAAGATCCTGAAAAAGGTTGGTGAGGAATCCACCGAGGTCATCATCGCCGGAAAAGCCGAAGACAAGGCCGAGACCATCTACGAGATCGCAGACCTGGCCTACCACGTGATGGTGCTGATGGTGGAAATGGGCATCTCCCTGGACGAGGTCCGGGACGAGCTGGCCTCCCGTCACGTCATCGACCACAAGGTCAAGCAGGAGAAAATGGGCGGCGAAGCAAAATAACGATACGACAAAACGGTATCCGGGCACGGCTTGGGTACCGTTTTTTGTACCAGATGCGAAAAAATCAATAGGGGATTGACAGACACGGGTGGACGTGTTATAATGAGGACAGAAACCAACACACAAAGTGAGGTACAAAACCATGCAAAAGTACGATATCGCCGCCTACATATGGCCGTCCTACACCGGTGACGAACCCCGGACACGGATCTTCTGGGAAAAGGGCATCGGCGAATGGCAGTCGGTGCAGAGCGCAGTCTCCCGTGTGCCCGGCCAAAAGCTGCCCCGGATCCCCCTGTGGGGCTACCAGAACGAAGCCGATCCCAAGGTCATGGAGTTCCAGATCGAACAGGCCCTGTCCCATGGGGTCAACGTGTTCATCTACGACTGGTATTGGTACGACAGACGGCCCTTCTTAGAGCAGTGCCTGGACAACGGCTTTTTGGGAGCCGAGAACAACACCGATATGTCCTTCTATCTCATGTGGGCCAACCACAACGCCATGGATCTGTGGGACAAGCGCAACTCCTTCAACGGCACCATGATCTGGGACGGTGCTGTGCCGGAGACCGAATTTGACCGTGTCTGCGACCGCGTCATCGAGAAATACTTCACGAGACCCAATTACTACAAGATCGGCGGCTGCCCCGTGTTCATGATCTACGACATCTGCAACCTGATCCGTGGTCTGGGCGGCGTGGACAATACCCGTGCGGCACTGGAACGGTTCCGGGATAAGGTGAAGGCCGCCGGTTTCCCCGATCTGCATTTGCAGCTGACCATTTGGAGCGAACACTCCGTGAACCTGTCCGGCGTAGATGCAGCCAAGACCGGCTCCACCAGAGATATCGTACCGGCGCTGGGCATCGACAGTATGTCTCACTACCAGTTCATCCATTTCGTCAACTGCGACCGCACCTATCCGGAAGTGCTGCCGGACGTGCAGAAGGAATGGGACCGGATTGATAGAGAGTATGCGGTGCCCTACTTCCCCCACGTGACCATCGGCTGGGACAACAATCCCCGATACACCAGCCTGGTCGGTCCCATCCTGCGAGACAACACGCCGGAGAACTTCAAAAAGGGTCTGGAAATGGCAAAGCAATATGTTGACACCCACGACCTGCCGGCACCGCTGATCACCATCAACAGCTGGAACGAGTGGACGGAAATGAGCTATCTGGAACCGGACGACGTGTACGGCTACGGCTACCTGGACGCCATCAAGGAAGTATTCTTGGAGAACTGAGTAAACATCGAAGTGTGCTAACAAAAATACGGCTTGCAAAAGGGAAGCTCCTTTGGCAGGCCGTATTGTTATTCTGTATCCTCTGCCAGCGACAGCGTGGGGTAGAGGGCGTTGTAGTGCTTTTGCATAAACAGTGCATTGCGCTCGTGGTACAGTCGTTCTGCCAGGCTGTCGGCAATGGGCAGTAGGATCCGTTCGTGGGCACACTGGAATGGAGAGGGTCTGGTGATGCTGCCGGTGGCACATTTGTTGATGCAGGCACAGTGGTGGACACAGCGATCCTGGATGGCGCACCCCACACATTCGGCGGCTTCCTGTTCGTTGGCGGCACACAGCTGCTCTCGCTTGGCTGTATCGATGCCATGCGTTACGTCTCCGATGCAGTAGGCGTCTTCGCACAGTGCCGTACAGGGGTACAGCTTGCCGTCCGGCATGACCGAGACCCGGTGCTGTCCCAGGGTGCATTGGATCGGTCTTTGGCGGATCCGGTCGGCGATCTTCTCGTCAAATGGGGAAAGATACAGCTTTTCTTCCCGGCGGCTCTTTTCCCGATAAAAGGAGGAAAGGGCCCGGTACTGTCGTTTGAGCTGGGGCAGGTGGGCGCTTTCCCAGGGCCTGCCGGGGTCCATGGCGGTGTAGAGATACCGAAAGCCCATGCCGTACAGCGTCTTGACATTGTCGGCAAAATGGGGCAGTGTCTCCGGTGTGACGGTCAGTGTGGCGGCCGCATATGGCTGGTGGCGCAGGAGCAGCTCTGCCTTTTGTAAGGAGCCAACACCGTCCCAGGCAAAGGTGACGGCGATATGGCGGCTCGTGGCATAGGAGAGAAAATCGGCATCCAGTCCCACACCATTGGTGGTCATGCGGTAGAATGGGGTACCGTTGGTATCCCCGGTGTCCTCGACCACCGCACGGATCGTGGCACGGATCGTGGCACAAATTGCAGTACACGCCGCTTCTGCCGCATCCGACCCGTCTGATCCAGCCGATCCAGCCGACCCAGCCGATCCATCTAACATTGCCAAAAAGGTCAGTACGCTGCCGGGTGTGGCCAGGTGTCGAACCTGCAGTGCTGTCGTGGGTGACATGGGTTCTCCGGTGCTTTGGGTCAGGTGCAAAGTGTAGTGCATAGCGGTGTCAGGACTCCTTTTTGTATTTGCAGTATGGTCGTAAATCTATCATGCTGTCTTTATTTGTGCAGCCAATCGGCCAATATGGTCAGCGCTTCCCGGAGAGACAGCTGTGTGGCGTTGGGATGGGCAGTGCGATATTCTTCCACGTCCCGTTCCCAATCCTCCGGACTGTGCCAAATGGGCATAGCAGCGGTGTCCAAGGTCGGTGTGTCGGCTGCACGGCGGTATCGCTGCAGGATCCAACAGGCATCGGCTTCCGTGGGCTGCATAGGCCAGAGCTGAGCCGTTCCCACCATGTGCCCATCGATATCGTCGTCCGCCACCATAGCCGAGGGACCAAGCCCGGACAAAGCGGCCAGCAGCAGTACACGGCCTACCAAATGATCGGCACGCCAGCGTCGGGGCATATATTGGGTCAGCTTTTCCAGCTCATGAAATTCTTTTCCGGTGGGATATTCCGGCGTGGGATAATACCCCAGCTTTTCCAGCTCCATGGTTGGCGTCCTCCTTATGATGTAAGAGTGGGATGGATCGCAAACGTATTCAGCTTCAATCTATTCCCGAAAAAACGCAAAGAAATGCTAACGGAGAATTTACCGAAAGGGAAATTCTCGAGAGTGGGATGGATCGCAAACGTATTCAGCTTCAATCTATTCCCGAAAAA
>CAZLED010000021.1:18166-32244 GCA_964558485.1 uncultured Ruminococcus sp.
TCAGCTTCAATCTATTCCCGAAAAACGCAAAGAAATGCTAACGGAGAATTTACCGTAAGGGAAATTCTCGAGAGTGGGATGGATCACAAACGTATTCAGCTTCAATCTATTCCCGAAAAACGCAAAGAAATGCTAACGGAGAATTTACCGTAAGGGAAATTCTCGAGAGTGGGATGGATCACAAACGTATTCAGCTTCAATCTATTCCCGAAAAAACGCAAAGAAATGCTAACGGAGAATTTACCGTAAGGGAAATTCTCAAGAGTGGGATGGATCACAAACGTATTCAGCTTCAATCTATTCCCACTCGTAAGACGACAAAGGTAGCGGATTTGTTCCAGAAAATGGGGAAATTGTGGAGATGAAAAGATGTGTGGATAAGGAGAATTTCACATATGAAGCGTACAAATATACAGCTTTTATCCGGTTTCAAAGGATACGTCTTTACAAACGATCACACTGACCGACACCACAGAGCCGGATGCGCTTGCTATGGAGATACAAGCTCTGGTAGCCCAAAACGAATTTGATGCTACTGTAGAATATGATTCATGAATATGGGATCCAACGACAAGATCAAGGGATTCTTTTTTGACTGTGATTGGTGAAAAAATACAAGGATCCTATTGACAAAGGTTGCATTTTCTGGTATCATAACGGTAGTGAGAGTCCATAGTTTGGCTCCATTTGGCGAGAGCAAAATTTATCTTTTCACGAAAGAAAGGATCCCATTATGAAAAAGATCACCCTTGCACTGGCACTGCTGCTGACTCTGCTGGCCATTCCGGCACAGGCTGGCACGATCATGGATTCGGCTCCTGCCGGAAATCTGCCTGCCGGTACGCTCATTTACTACGAAGATTTTGAAGATCTGTACGGCGAGGACACCGACGATTCTCTGGACGTATTGGGCTGGACCAAGTCGGAGGAGCTGCTGGCCTACACCGCACAGCTCACCATCGACAACGGCTACCTGTCCATCGACAACCTGGAAGAGACCGTGGGCACCTCCAACGACTCCTATGCCGTGATCATGGACGACGATTATACGGCCAAGTTTGCCAAAGGGGACTACACCTACCAGTATGACGTGACCTACCGGGATGCCGGCAACTCCTACCGGTATGTATCGCTGCTGGTCAACTATGACGGTAACAACAACTACGACACCGTGGATATGCGTATGCGTGGCGACGGCTACAACCAGACCCGCCGTGGCACCGACTGGATCCACTACAACGACGCCACCTGTCCGCTCCGGGCCGCAGACGACACCGCCATTCTGACCCAGCTCTACGGCACCGCCTTTGACGAAAACGCCTATGCCCTGCAGGACAAGACCATCACGGTTCGGGTAGAAGTCAGCCAGGCGAACGGACCTACCGTGTATGTGAACGGCATCAAGGCTTCCGAAGCGGCTGAGAATACGGACAAGTGGGGCACCCTGACAAGCACCGCTATGGCGTTCAAGGCGTCCAACAAGATCAAGGCCGACATCGACAACATCATGATTTGGGCCGGCACCGGCGTAGAACCGGATCTGTCTGTGCTGGCACCTGCTGCCGAAGAGACAACTGCTGAAGTGGTGGATGCCGCTGCCACCGAAGCGCCTGCCGAGACCACCGCTCCTGCCACCTTTGACGCAGGCGTTATTGCTGCCATTGGTGCCATCGTATCCGCCGCCGGGTACATGATCGGGAAGAAGAAATAATCGATAGGATATAGAAAAAAGGATACAGGCGCAAGATTGGTCTGTATCCTTTTCATATGCGATCATTCGCCTATGTAGGTCTCGATAAGCTTGTCCAGTGCGGTATCGGCCTTGGTCTCCATGGAAGCTACAGCAGAGGCATAGCTGCCGTTTTTGGCGATCACGTCCCGCATGATGGTGCCCACAGAACCGATGCTGTAGTTGTACACATAGCCGAAGTCGGTCATGGAGGTGTTGTGGATCAGGTCGATCATGCTGGCGGAAATGTCGTCCCGGGCGTACTGCCGCTTCAATGCCACTTCATAATAGGCCGGGGTCACCGTGCGATAGGTCTCGGCACACATGGCTTCCAGCACCGCACAGGTCTCGTCCCGATGCAGGCAGGTCTGGGGCACAAAGAAGATGGAGGCGGTGTCCTGTACCGTGGAGATGTACTGCGCCTGTTCGATATCGTATTTGGGATAGGGCAGGATCCCATAGGCACTTTCCATGTCCCGGAGATATTCGCAGGTCTTCAGCCAAAGGGGCATGAACAGCAGCTCGTCTGCAGCAAATACATTGGCAAGCACGGCACTGTTGAAGGCATCGGTGTCCCCATATTTGGTGTACATACCGGTGGTGTTCCAGTACAGCTCGTTCAGCTTTTCCAAAATGGAGAAGTTCTTTTCGTCCTGCAGGTTCAGCTTGGGCATTCCATCGGTGTCCCGTACCACGATCTGCAGACCGGCCCCATAGGCAAGCAGCTCCGTATTGGCAATGGTGGTAGCGGCGATCCCGAATACATCTCCAGGATTCGTCTCACCGTTGCCATCTACGTCCCGATACGCAGTCTCAGACATTTCCCGCATGGCATCGATGGTCCAGCCACCTTCCTGCACCAGGGTGTACAGCTCGTTGTGATCCCCAAAGACATCGCTGTAAATGGATTGGTTGAAGAAGGTGGCAGCCGTCACCCGAAGGGCATTCAGGCAAATGTCGCCCATCAGATAGAACCGCTTCTGGTCACCGATCTGCAGCACGTCCATGTAGGCACTGTTCCACCAGGGCTTTTCCAGATCTATGTACGGCGCATTTTGGAGATCCATGACCATGTTTTCGAGACACAGCTGTACGGCAGAGAACTGGTTCCAGGAAACGATGCTGAAGTCATCCGATCCGGCGGTGATAGATGCTTTGGCATCTTTTGGGAAATTATCCGCCGTGCCTGTTCCCATGGGCAAAAATTCCAAAGAAATATTGAGCCGTTCCGATACGCTGGCGTTGCGGTTGTACACAGCATCGGACACCGATTCCCCGGTCAGCTCCTCCGCAAATACCTCGATCACATCTGCCGTACAGCCACGGTACAGGATCGGTACGGACAGCCCGCCATAGTCCAGCTCCGGCAGCGCATCCTGTACCTGGGAACGGTCGGTCTCTGCCGGTGTCGTTTCTGTTGCTGCAACGGTATCGCTTTCGGGTGCTTGTGTGTCGGTCTCCACGGTACCACTGCCACAGCCGGTGAGCAGCAAGATCGCCAGCAATAGGGGGAAAAGTCGTTTGGTGCGCATGATGAGTCCTCCAAAGATAATGAATATTGGGGTAGTATGGCTTTATTATAGCACTATCTCATAGGGTTGTCAAGAAAATCGGCAATAGAAAATGGGATCCGCATGGATATCGCCGATGGGCTGCGTGCTTCCCCAAATGGAAGCTCCGCCACAAAAAGACCCGACAGCACCTTCCGTATGCGCGTGCCGCCGGATCTTGTTCCCCTTACTTTATTCCACTTCCACCACAGCTGCCATGGTGCCGGTACGCCAATGGGATGCCGTCATGCACACACGCCACAGGTTTTCCGTGCGCCATTCACCGGCCAGCTTTTTCTCCAGCGCCACCGGCTCACAGGTGATGGCAAAGTCGGCACCGGTGATGGTCATACGACAGTGGGCGTCGGCGAAGGATAGCGTGCTTCCTTCGATCACCGGCTTCTCTGCACACAGCCAATGCCAGGTCACCGGCAGCTCCTTTGCCAAGGTCAGCGTGTCCGTGATCGTGACCTTGCCGTTTGCCAGAGCTCCACAACGGGTGTACCGGTCGATCCCCGTATCGGCAGGCCAGGCAGCGGTCAGGTCGTAGGTCACGCTGTCCGGCAGCTTCTCCACCAGAGCCGCATGATAGCCGCCACCGGGACTTTGCTCCTTGTCGCCAATGTCCGGCAGGTTGTGGTACGAGGAACGCATGGTCCACAGGGTGTATCGTTCGGCAGAGAAGGTCTTCTTCGTGTACTGCTCCACACCACCGTCGATGAGCACCGGCTTGTCACCCTGGAACACCACCACGTTGCCAATGTCGTTGTGGTTGTGGCTCTCTCCGTTGTGCCCACCTTTATAGGCCAAAAACAACCCATTGTCCTCTCGTGCCAAAAAGATCTCCAGGCCTTCGTAATAGGTGCGGTTTTCGATGGCGACCGTGGCTTTTTCCGGCACCGGTTCCCAGATGTTCCGGAAGGTGCGGTACGGCGTGGTGCCTGTTCCCACCAGCAGGGTATGAAAATCGGTTTCCTTTTTGACCAGCGTTGCAGCAAAGGCCGTTAGCTTGGCGGAACCGGTGCGTCTACCGTAGCGTGCAATGAGAGAGGGATCCACGCCCAACCGGTGCGAAGCGTCGGCAAAGTTCACATACAAATTGTCCGTGATGTGGACGTCCGCAATGTATTCGCCCATGCGCCGGATCAGCGGCAGACCGAACACATCGATGCCGCCGCCGGTCAGATCCCACAGCAGCTCCAGACAATCGAAGTAGGACGCACCTGCCACCGTCCAGTAGCCGGGTCCCTCGTCACAGCCGCCGTCGGCCTTGTAGAACCCAATGAACCGATCCAGTACCGTGATGGCTTCCGTCACCGCTGCCAGACGCTTGGGTTCGTCCTTTTCGCACAGCAGCACCACCGTCAGCACATTGGACACGATCCACGGCGTCCAGTTGTTCAGCACATTGCCCCGACTGCCCTTCCACCACATGGTGTCCGCATAGGTGATGAACGGATGGAGGATGCGCTTTTCCAAAAGTCCCAGCATACGGCGTGTGATCACCGGTGTCAGTGCGTCCAGCTGGTCGTGGAGCAGATACCACACCATGGCAACATCGGCTCCGGTGGCTGCGGAAAACAGATCGATGTAGGCGCAGTCGTCTCCGTCGTCCAGCTCGAACTGGTCGGGGAGCCGTTCGGTCTTGCCGTGGCGTGGGGTGTTGTGGGCCGGCAGCACCCAGGAGGTCTCCTCACAAATGGCCCAGAGGTAGTCGATGAGCAGGTCTAAGAAGCGTCCTTTGCCCTCGGTCTTCTCCGCAGCCGCCAACAACAGCAGGGCTCGCCGTCTCTGAAAATAGGGCGCTTCGTACCGGTCCCGGTTGCCGTTTTCGTAAAATTCCCGATACAGGGACGCAGGCAGATTTGGTACCGGTTTTTCCAGCAGTGCCTCAGCCGCCGGTATCGCATCCGGTGTGGCAAGGGCTTCGGTTGGCAGGTCTGCAGCAAACCGGGCGTCGGACCAAGGCAGCAGCAGCTTCGGCAGGTCACTTTGGTAGGTCTGTAGGATCGGTGTCATAGATTTCACGCTCCTTTATCATTTGAGATTGAGAAAATTCAGTTCTCCATACGACTGCCTTCGTAGCGGATCCGGTCCACCTTTTCTCGCAGCAGCGGATGTTCGCTTAGCGTCGGGTCCTCGGCGATCAGCTCCTTGGCAAGCCGGGCTGTGTGCTCCATGAAGTCTGTGTCCCGACAGCTGGCCGCCAGACGGAACATACTCTGCCCGGACTGCCGCACGCCGGTACCGGTGATGAAGTCTCCGGCACCCCGCATTTCCAGGTCGGCCTGGGCGATCTCGTAGCCACTGATGGTGTCCTTCAGGGTCTTCAGCCGTGCCATGGCCTGGGGATCGTGGGTGTCGCTGACCAAAATGAAGAAGGATTTGGCAGTGCCCCGGCCTACACGACCCCGTAGCTGGTGCAGCTGGGACAGCCCGAACCGTTCGGCATTTTCCACGATCATCAGCGTTGCCGTCGGTACGTTCACGCCAACCTCGATCACCGTTGTGGCAACCAGCACCTGGGTCTCACCCCGGCAGAAGGCATCCATGACCGCATCCTTTTCGGCCGGCTTCATCTTCCCATGGATCAGTCCTACCGAAAGCTCCGGCAGCTCCTCCGCCAAGGTCTGCGCATACACGGTGGCGGCCTTCAACGGTGGCGGTGGCGGCGTCAGGGCATTGTCGATCCGCAGCTGCATGGCGTCGTCGGTCTTGTCGATGGCAAGATCAAACAGACTCAGGTTCGTCAGGTTTTCGGCATCGGTCTCCACCTTTTCCTTCTTTTGCTCTTCCACCGCCGGACATACGATGTAGGTCTGGTGTCCCTCGGCGGCCTGCTTGCGGATGAAGTTCAGCATCCGGGCATGGTAGCTGGAATTGACGATGAAGGTGTCGATGGGTTGTCGGCCTGTGGGGTAGGCATCGATGGAGGAGACCGCCAAGCTGCCATAGGCCACCAGCGACAGGGTCCGGGGAATGGGCGTGGCGCTGAGGAACAGACAGTGGCAGTCCTCGCCTTTTTCCAGAATGGCAGACCGCTGCATGACCCCAAACCGGTGCTGCTCATCGATGATCACCAGACCCAGCCGGTCGATCTGCACGTCCTCGGTCAGCAGCGCATGGGTGCCAATAATCAGGGAAGAAGACGTGTCATCGTCCAGGGTCAAGCGATCGTCCCGGAGAGAGGCAAGAATGGTCTCTCGTTTTTTCTTCGGCGTAGAACCGGTCAGCAGTACCGTGCCTATGCCCAAAGCGGCAAACAGCGGCGTCAGCTCCCGGGCGTGTTGGTTTGCCAGAATTTCCGTCGGCACCAGCAGCGCCACACGATAACCACTGCGGATGGCAAGATAGGCAGACAGCGCCGCCACCACCGTTTTGCCACTGCCCACATCCCCGATCAGGATCCGGTTCATGGCGTATTCGCTGGCCATATCGGCGGTGATCTCCCGGAGACATAGCAGCTGTGCATCGGTCAGGGTGTAGGGCAGCTTGTCCGTGAAGGCATCGATCTTCTGCCAGGTCAGCGGATACCGGTTGGGGATCCTGGCACCACCGCCGTTTTGCGCCATACAGACGAACTGCAAAAACAGCTCCTCGAACACCAGCCGTTTCCGGGCCGCTTCCAGCTGCATGGGATTCTGGGGACGGTGCAGCACATGGACCATCCAGCGGTAATCCGGCAGAGACGCTTCCCGGAGGATCCACGCCGGCAGATATTCGGTCAGCGTCGTACCCAGCCGATTCAGGGCCTCGCTGGTGCATTGGTACAGGAGCCGCTGGTTCAGACCGGCACTGAGGGGATACACCGGCACGATCTCCGGCAGCACTTTGCCTTCCACCCAGGGCTCAAAGATGGGATTGGTCACCTGCACCCGTCCATAGTCAAAGCGGAACTGGCCGAAGAAGCGATAGGTGGCGCCCATGTGCAGGGAACCCTTCAGGTAGTCGGCATGAAAATAGGTGACCTCACAGGTGCCGGTGTCGTCAAAGGCGGCAAATTTCAGCAGCATCATACCACGCTTCACCATGCGCACCTGTGGTTCGGTGCCAATGGTCAGAACGGCACTGCACGTGATGGTCTCTCCTTCGCCGGTGATCTCCCGGATCTGGGAAAGCTCCCGGACATCTCCCCGGTTCTGGTAGGCTCTGGGGTAAAAGGGCAACAGATCGGATAGGGCAGACACCCCCATTTTGGCAAAGGCTTCGGCTCGTTTTTCGCCAACGCCACGGCACATCGCCACGGGCATATCTCCCGGTATCGTTTTTTGTTCTTGTTTTTCTTCCTGCATAATGGATACCTGTCCTCGTTTTCTATAGGATTATGATACCACATTTTGGCGGCATTTGCAAGAGGAAATGGGAAGATAACGGATCCCAATGCGAACGGCGCCAGTACTGCGTCTGTGTGATTTGCATAATGAAAACGGCATTGATATAGGTGTCTATACAAAATAGAACTATTTGTAGTTTATCTATTGACAAATTTGTGGTGGTATGGTATGCTATAGATGTCAGAAAGAGTATCGACAGGCTTGTTTTTGTAAAATGAGGTATATTCTATGAAGCGTTTCATTTGCTTGTTTCTTCTCACTATATTTCTTTCCTCCTGCACCAATGTATTCGATACCACCGCCGTAGTAGTAGAACCACCATTGACCATCAGTGCTTTTATCTATAACGAAGCTTTGGAAGAGTATACCCTTACACCTCTGGAAGCCGGTATCGTGTATGAACTTGCTCCTATCGGTTGGGATGGATTAGAGAATATAAATCTGCACTTTGCTTGTGAAGGTGGCAGTGTGCGTGTTCTTTCCGAAGACGAAGAAGTACAGCTTTCCATGGGAAATGGTGGTGGTTTATTTCGAGATCATAGAGAAGCACGCAACTATGGATATGAAATGGAAATAACCAATACGGGATATATTGCTGCATAACCCCTATGGCTGTGGCAGAGGACATTGCATTTTGGCTTTTGAAGATGTGGACAAGAAAAACGCTGGCTACTTTGGCAAGGAATACTACCTCAAGGTGATCGGCTACGAACTGGATCGTCCGGTAGTCACCATGGCGCTGACTCTCACCCAATTGGAGGACGAAGACAGCGGTGACGGCAAAAGCTCTGCCAACTTCTCCATCGAGATCACCTCCGTTGCCTACAGCGACCGATACCAAATGATGCTGGGAGAGCAATGACCAGTAACTGGAAGAGCAATGGCCGACAACTGAGAAAAAACAAAAAACTACGACCGTAGAACAAATATCGTTCGGCAGTCGTAGTTTTTTCTTTATCCCACTTCTGACTTCTTATTTCTGACTTCTGATTTCCCCGGCGAGCCACCGGATGGCTTCTCCATATCCGGCAAAGCCATGTCCGGCGATGGTCTTTTTGGCCACCAGCGATACATAGGAAAACTGCCGGAAGCTCTCTCGCTCCTCGATGGCAGAAATATGCACCTCCACCGTGGGAATGGCAACGGCTTTCAGCGCATCCAGAATCGCCACGCTGGTGTGGGTGTAGGCTGCCGGATTGATCACGATACCATCCGTGCGATCAAAATACGCCTGCTGGATCCGGTCTACGATGGCCCCTTCGTGGTTGTGCTGGAACAGTTCGCATTCCACACCCACCGCGGCACATTCCTCTCGGATATAGTTTTCCAGCGTGGCAAAATCCTGCTTGCCATAGATGTCCGGCTCCCGGATGCCCAGCATATTCAGGTTCGGTCCGTTGATGATGAGAAATTTCATAGCCCCAGTGCCTCCTTGGCTCTTGCCAGCGTAACCTCGATATTGTCGTCCACCTCGATGACAGCGTCACAAAGGCTGCGGTAGATGGGCGCACGTACCGTTTCCATGTCCGTCAGACTGCCACTCTGGGACAGCGGTCGGCCATCGGTGGGCAGTGCGGCGGTGTCTCTGCGCAGGTACAGGATCCGGCTGTTTTGCTGTAGCAGTTCTCCTGCTCCTGCTTGTACCGGCGCACCACCACCTGTGGCGATCACCAGCCCATGCTCCTTGGATACCTCTGCCACGCAGTCCCGTTCGATCTGCCGGAAGCAGGCTTCCCCATCTTCGGCAAAGATCGTGGGAATGCTTCTGCCACTGCGTTTTACTACCATCTCATCCGTATCTACGAATTTTCTGCCGGTCAGCTCTGCCAACGCCTTCCCCAACGTGGATTTGCCGCAGCCGGGCATACCGATCAGTACGATGTTCCGGGCGTCCCGGTCGATCTGTGCGGTGATGGTGGGGATCACGTTGTCGTCGATGGTGGTGCCGAAAAACAGCTCACTGGCTCTCTTGGCCTGTGCCACCAGCATGACCAGCCCATTGATACAGGGGATCCCACGGCTCTGGGCGTCCAACAGCAGCTTGGTTTTTGCCGGATTGTAGATCATGTCCAGCACCCCTTCCAGATGGGGAAAATAATCCAGGGACACCGGCGAGACACCGTTGTTGGGGTACATGCCCACGGGCGTGCAATTGATGAGCACCTGGGTATCGGTGTATTTTGCCATGGTCTCCGGCGTGTTGTCCCGGTGGGCTATGACCCGCATCTCTGCCGCACCTTGATCCAGTGTCACAGCCTGTGCCGTAGCGGACGCACCACCGGCACCCAGAATCATGACCTTCTTTCCGGCCAGATCCAGGTGCAGACTTTGCAGCATCTGACAAAAGCCGTAGTAGTCCGTGTTGTCTCCACGCAGCTTGCCATCCGCTGTCCGGGTGATGGTGTTGACCGCACCGATCCGTGTGGCCTCCGGAGAGATCTCGTCCAAGAAGGGCATGACGGTCTTTTTGTAGGGGATGGTCACGTTCATGGCGTGATAAGAATCCGACCGGACAAAATCGCCCACCTGCTCCTCGGTCAGCTCCCACAGCTTGTATGCGTAGTCTCCCAGCGCAGCGTGGATCACCGGAGAATAGCTATGCCCCAGCTTGCCACCGATCAGGCCGCAGAGGCTCCTTGCAGGACCCTCAGATTTCGTATGTTCATCCATGGTTTTCTTCCTCCCAGCACATCATATCCATCAAAGCAATGGCGCAAGCGGCTTCCACCACAGGCACGGCACGCTGTACCACACAGGGATCGTGGCGACCGGTGATGGTCAATTTGGTGTTCTCCATCCGGGACAGATCCACCGAAGCCTGCTCCAACCCAATGGACGGCGTAGGCTTGAAGGCACAGCGGAAGCACAGGGGCATCCCGTTTGTCATACCGCCTAAAATACCGCCGCAGTGGTTGGTGACGGTGCGGACGGTCTTGCCATCGGTCACATAGGCATCGTTGTTCTCGGAGCCACGGTGACCAGCTACGCCAAAGCCATCGCCGAATTCCACGCCCTTCACCGCCGGTATGCTGTAGACCAGCGAGGCGATCCGGCCTTCCACACCGGCAAACATATGCTCTCCTATGCCAACGGGCAGTCCCAGCGCCGCACATTCCACGATACCACCCACGGAATCCTGTGCCAGTCGTGCTGTATCGATGGCGGCACCCATGGCTTCTCCGGCAGCATCATCCAGCACCGGGAAGGACTTTTGTCCGGGAGCAAGCAGGGTTTCGGTGGTCAGGGATACCGGATCATAGGGCGCATCCCAGATCCCGGCAACGGCTGCGATATGGGCACCAATGGTGATCCCACGCAGAGCCAGCCACGTGCGGCACAGGTATCCGGCGATGCATAGTGGTGCCGTCAACCGTGCCGACCAGTGTCCGCCGCCACGCAGATCCACGGTATTGCCATATTTCATCCGGGCACAATAGTCGGCGTGACCAGGGCGTGGGATGTTTGCCAGATTGGCATAGTCGCCGCTGCGCATATTGGTGTTGTAGATGGCGGCGTGGATCGTCTCTCCGGTGGTCACGCCATCGGCCACGCCGGAAAGAAACACCGGTACGTCCGGCTCCTTCCGGCTGGTGGTCAGCTTGCTTTGTCCCGGCGCACGACGGCTCATGAAGGCCTGCAGTGCCGCCATGTTCACCGGGACCCCGGCAGGAAATCCGGTCAGGTGCATCCCGATCTCGGCATCGTGGGAGCCGCCGTAGATCGATAGCTGCAGCGCTTCTCCCCAAGTGGTGTGATCAATGTGGTTCATACCTGTATCTTCTCCATATCACTGAAAAATCCCGGATAGGATTTGCGCACCGCTTCGGCACCTACGATGGTCACAGGACGATCGATTACCGTTGCGGCAATGGCGGCGGACATAACGATCCGGTGGTCGTTCCAGCTCTGCACCGATAGATGCTGTTCCGGACAGTCTTCATTTTGCTTCCCCAGCGAAGTGCCTTCGATGTGGAGCCAGTCTTCGCCGGCGGTGACATTCGTGCAGCCAAGGGACGTGAGCATATCCACTACTGCCTGGATCCGGTCGCTTTCCTTCAGCCGCAGCCGACCGATGTTTCGTATGGTGGTCTCTCCGGTCGCACACGCCGCTGCCACCGACAAGATCGGTACCAGATCGGGGATCTGTGCGCCGTCGATATCGATGCCATGGAGCCTACCGCCGGAGATGGTGATGCTGTCGTCCGTGGTTTGTACAGTCGCACCCATGTCCCGGAGCAGCGGCACAATGGCACGATCCCCCTGGACGCTGTCCGACCGCAGTCCCGTGATGGTCAGACCAGCCGGAGACAGAGCGCCGGCCGTCAGCCAGAATGCTCCATTGGACCAGTCCCCTTCTGCCACCACATTTCCCGGCGTGGTATACCGGCTGGGTGTGATGCTGTAGGTGCGTCCGTCCGTCGTTTGCCAGTGGACACCAAAGGCTTCCAGTGCATCTAAGGTCATGGTGATGTAGGGTGCGGACTCGATCCTGCCGGTGATGGTCAGGGTAGACGGCGCATCCAGCAGCGGCAGCGCAAACAGCAGGCCGCTGATGAACTGGGACGACACGCTGCCATCGATCTGGTAGTCACCCGGCGTCAGTTTGCCGGAGACGGTCAAGGGACTTTTGCCTGCCGGAGACAGCACGGCACCATGGGACACCAACTCCTCGTACAGGGGAGACAGGGGTCGTTCGGGCAGCCGTCCATGGGAGACCAGAGAGCCGCCACGTCCCAGCGCACAGACCACCGGTAGCAAAAACCGCATGGTGGAGCCGGATTCGCCGCAGTCTAACACGTCCGGCATCGGTGCCAATTCTCCCATAGCGATGGGTGTGACCACGATGTCTTCGTCTTCTCTGTGAATGTGGGCACCCAATGCGGTCATACAGCGGATGGTGGCATCGATGTCGTCACTGGTCAGTGGGCAGCGGATCCGGGACACATCGTCTGCCAGCGCCGCACAGATCAGCAGCCGGTGTACATGGGATTTGGAGGGGATCGCCTGGGTGGTGCCCGCAAGTTGTGGATGGGTGAGGGTCACGTTCATGTTCATTCTCCCATGCAATCTTCTACAAATATACGTGCTTCCTCCATGGTCATGGGACAGAGCGCACTTTCGCCCACAGCCACAGGCAGCACCAAGGTGATCGTGTTTCCGGCTCGTTTTTTGTCGTGGGTGGCAGCACGGTACAGCGCATCCGCGGCATAGGGGCAATCCTTCGGCAGCTGGTACCGCCGCAGCAGATCCTCCAGCAGGGTCAGGGCTTCCGGTGGGCACAGACCACGACGCACCGCACCCCGGGTGACCAGATGCATTCCAATGGCAACGGCACTGCCGTGGGAGATGGCAAAGTGAGAGGCAGCTTCGATCCCGTGGCCCAGCGTATGGCCCAGATTCAGCTTCTGCCGCACACCGGTGTCCCGTTCGTCAGCCGCCACAAAGGTGCCCTTATCCCGGACACAGGCCGCCAGCACCGTTTCCAGTGCATCATCGTCCCCGGCCATCAGCGTGGGAAGATCCGTTTTCGCCAGTCGGTCAAGCAGGTCTTTGTCCCCGATGAAGCCATATTTGATGACCTCTGCCATGCCATCGGCAAAGGTCTCTTGGGGCAGTGTAGCAAAGGTGGTGGGGTCGCACAGCACCAGAGACGGCTGGTGAAAGGCACCCACCAAATTTTTCCCGGTGGGCAGATCCACAGCGGTCTTGCCGCCAACGGAGGAATCCACCGCCGCCAGCACCGTTGTGGGGATCTGCACCACGGGAATGCCACGGAGGTAGGTGGCAGCGGCAAACCCGGTCAGGTCGCCTACCACACCACCACCCAGCGCCACGGCACAGTCGCTGCGCGTCAGTTCGGCTTCTGCCATGGCGGTAAGCAGTGTGCCATAGGTGGCCAGATTTTTGCTCTCCTCACCATGGGGAAAGGTGAACCGTGCCACGGTAAGGCCGCTTTCCACAAGGGATCGCTCAGTGCGCTCACCGTACAGGGACATGGTCGTGTCGTCCCCCACCAGCATGACCTTTTTCACTTTGGGCAGTGTGGTACGCACTTCCTTGCCGCATCTGTCCAGCAGCCCCCGGTCGATATATATATTGTAGCTTTTGCTTGCCGTTATCGCAACTGTGACCATATCCGCTCTCCTGCTTTTTGTTTCGTTTTATTTTTCGTCTACGCCATCGATCTCTTCCCAGCGTTCCCGACCGGCTTTCAGCAGCTCCGTCAGGCCGGTGATGTCCTCGGCAGCGATGGCCTCCCGGTATGCGTTCAGGTTTTCGATCAGGGTGTCGATCTCGCCCAGCAGATTGTCCCGGTTGCACAGAAACAGGTCTGCCCACATGATCTCGTTCAGAGGCGCCACACGGGTCATATCCCGGAAGCTGCCGGCGGAGAAGCCCTTGTGCTGTTCGGCGGTGGGGCTTTTGATGTAGGCATTGGAGACCACGTGCGCCAGCTGAGAGGTG
>CAZLED010000022.1:0-32221 GCA_964558485.1 uncultured Ruminococcus sp.
CTGTTTGCTAGATCCGGCGGTACTGTGCAAGATTTTTGAAAATTGATTTCCGTGTGTGAACGATCCCATTTCCCGTACAGGAACCACATATACGATTTGCATTTGATCCTGCACAGTGATTGCTGCCGCACGGAACGGTCAAGACCGTTCCGTGCGGCAATTTGGTTTTACCATAGGCGATCGGATTGGGTTTCACCGTAGACTATTGTGGGTTTGCCATGGTCGATTGTGGGTTCACCGTAGGCGATTGGGATACGCCATAATCAAAAGGGGATCGTGTTCTCTGCTTTTTCCACAAACTCCCTTGACAAACCTGTGCAGATATGGTATCATATGGGCAAGAAAACTGGTATTTTCTCCAAATTTCATCCAAATGAGGAAGCTGATCATGTCAACCATTCCTGTATCTATCGATTTTTCCCATGTCGACGGTGCCATTCGTCCGCTCCATGGTGTGGACTGTGCGCCGTATTCCAAGAACGACCGTGGTGCCTTTGCTACCAAAATGTTCACCGAAGCCAAGATCCCCTACTGTCGGCTCCACGACTGCATGGGCAGCTACGGCGGTGCGCACTACGTGGACATTCCCAACGTCTTCCCCAACTTCGATGCCGACGAAAACGATCCGGAAAACTACGATTTCTTCATGACCGACGATTACATCGCTGCTATTGTGCGTGCCGGGACTAAGGTGGTCTATCGGCTGGGCATCACCATCGACTGGGGCTACCACAAATACCACACTATGCCGCCGAAGGATTATGGCAAATGGGCCCGGATCTGTGAACACGTGATCCGACACTACAACGAAGGCTGGGCCAATGGGTACACGTGGGGCATCACCGACTGGGAGATTTGGAACGAACCGGAGAATCCACCCATGTGGTCGGGCACCAGAGAAGAATATTTCGAACTGTACACCGTGGCGGCCAAGTATCTCAAGGGCTGCTTCCCGAATCTGAAGATCGGCGGTTACGGCAGCTGTGGATTCTATGCCGTCACACGGGACCATGTGGACGATTTCTTCCGCTCCTTTGTGCCCTACTTCACGGATTTTTTAGACTACATCACCCTGCATGATGCGCCGCTGGATTTCTTCTCCTGGCATATCTACAACGATGATCCAAAGGAAGTTTTAGAGCACGCCAAGTTTGTACGCCGGACGTTGGACGAAAAGGGCTTTATCCATACAGAATCCTCTCTGAACGAATGGAATTATGGCGCCGAGGGACACAGCCATCTGGAGAAGAAGACCATGGTGGGTGCGACCTATGTGGCGTCGGTGCTCTCTACTCTGCAGGACAGCGGCATGGTGGACACGGCTATGTACTACGATGCCTCGGCGCAGTGCACCTACAACGGCCTGTTCCGCATGGAGGATCACAAATACATGAAGCCCTTCTATGTGCTGTGTGCCTGGGGTGAGCTGTGGTCTCTGGGACAGTGGCACCGGGTACAGCTTGCCGCAGGTTCGGTCTACGGCACAGCAGCTTCCGGGCATGGCAAAGCCGGTATCCTGTTGACCAACGCCGGTGAGACTGGGGTATCCACCGAAGTAACGCTTGCCGGTCTGGAACCGGGACAGGTGGTGCGGACGTATTTGCTGGACGGGGCACACGACATGACCCTGACCCGAACGGAGATCTTCCGAGGAGACGTGGTCGCACCGGTGTGGGAGCTCCCGGCGAAGTCGGTTTTGTTTGTAACCCTGGAAAAAGAGTGAACTTCCACATGACCCTTCGGTGTAAAAAGTATAACACTGTTCCATTCTCACACTGTTCTCTGTCCCATAACATCGGATGCTATCCCGTGGGAAATCGGGTCGTTTCCACCGGTTTCATCGTGGTTTTCCACAAGTTTCTACGTCGGTTTTTGTGTGGTTCAACCAAATGCTATGGGCAGTAGCGAAAAAATGTCGTACAGTCGTATGCTTGACAGAACGTGTGAACTGTGTTATAATATACGTGTTAAAAGAAACATAATCACATAAAGGAGAATCAAAACTATGTTATATCTGATCGACAGCGCAGACCTGGATGCCATCAAGAGATGTATCGAATATTACCCGGTGGCTGGCGTGACTACCAACCCCACCATCATTTCCCGTGAAAAAAGTGATTTCCGCACGTTGCTTCTGTCCATCCGTGAGTTGATCGGAGATGACAAGATGCTCCATGTACAGGCCACCGCTACCGAAGCCGAAGAGATCGTGAAGGAAGCCGAAATGGTACGGGACATCGTGCGCGGCAAGTTCTACATCAAGATCCCGATCACCAGAGAAGGTCTGAAGGCTACGGCTATGTGCAAGGAAAAAGGCATTGGCGTGACCATGACCGCCATCTTCACCCAGCAGCAGGCCCTGATGGCTGCAAGTGCCGGTGCGGACTTCGTTGCACCCTACATCAACCGCCTGGACAACATCGTTTCCGACGGTGTGCACGTGGTAGAAGAGATCAGCCATATGTTCAAGGAACGGAACATCCAGACCCAGGTACTGGCTGCCAGCTTCAAGACCGTAGAGCAGGTACACAAGATCGCCATGACCGGTGCCGGTGCCATCACCATCAACCCGGATCTGTTCGATATGCTGATCTACCATCCGCTGACCTACTACGCCATCGACGACTTCAACCACGACTGGAGCGACGTCTACGGCGACCAGAAGATCACCGATCTGCTGACCGAAGGCAAATAAGGATTTACAAAGGAAAAGCAGGAGTACTTCCGTTTTGGAAGCTCCTGCCTTTTTGTTTGTCTATATGCAAATACCTACCCACGATCCTCCTTTGGAGAATGCCCCGTTTGCTTCTTGTAGTATCGGGAAAAATAATATACATCCGAAAAGCCCAGTAGTGCGGCGGTCTCGGTGACGGTGTACATTCCACTTTGCAGCATGGCGGTGGCTTTGCGGATCTTTAGATGATTCACATATTGCAGCGGCGACATACCCGTGTAGGCGTGAAACAGCCGGCGAAAGGTGGACGGGCTGCTGTAGCACAGGTTGTGCAGCGACGCAACATCGATGTCCGCCAGATCCCCTTCCCATATGCGCCGCAGCGCCGGATAAATGGCGGCGTATTCCCGGCTCAACAGATCCTGCTTCTGCATTTCCATGGACATATCACAGAGCAGCTCGTACAAAATCCCCTTGATCTTGGCCGACGGTGTCTGTCCCTGCTGCTCCATGGCGGCGATCCGTTGGAAGCTGTCCCGGTAATATTCCGGCTCTGCCAAGGAAAGCTGCATACAATCGGCCGATAGACACAGCTCTTCCCCGTCCTCATCCAGCAGCGTGAAGTTGATCAGATGATCCGATTCCATCCAGTCATCGGCAAGTGTGTCCTCCGGTTCGATCAAAAATTGACACGTGTAGTGGGAATGCTGGGGTGCATACAAAATGGAACCTTTGGGAATCGTTCGGATCCGGTCGCCGCTTTCGTCCAGATAGGCAAAGCTGCAATGGGTCAGAAACATGAGACCACTGTTGGGTCTGCCTTCCGGTGGCGTGGACCAGCATTCGCCATTTTTCCAACGGTGCAGAATAAAATACACCTGGTGCAGATCAAACTCCATTTTGTGCAAATCCTGAAACCGAATGGTCTTCATACCCTCTCCTCCTTACCTTGCCGGCGGTCTGTTTTCATTATAGCAAAAATGTCTCCTTTTTACAAGAGTGAAAGGAGATTTTTTTGAGGTTTCACAAAGGTTTTTCTGCTTTGGAACGGTCGCTGCCATTTTTCAAAAAAAAACGGATCCATACGGTGGGTTTGGCAAATTGAGCGTTTTACACAAAAAACTACGCAGAATGTACATGGGAACAGCCGGGAAAGTGTGGTAGACTATGGGTAAACTGATCATCTATATTTTCGGAGGAAGCCACATGAAACGCAAAACGATACTTACGCTCTTGTTTTTGACCCTGTGTGCCACACTGATGAGCTGCGGTGCCGAGCAGGATACCACCGACACTACCGGTTCCCATGCCGACACCACCGTTGTCGATACCACACCCACAGAGACCACCCGTGCCCAGATCCAGGACAATTTGCCGGACAAGGACTACGGTGGCCGGGACTTCACCATTCTGTACCGGAACGAATGGGAATATGAGTTTGTGTCCGAGGAGATCACCGGCGAGACCATCAACGACGCCATCTACAACCGGAACCACACCGTAGAGGATCGGTTCGGCGTGACCCTGCAAATGGCCGGGCTCAACGGCAGCTGGGGTGAGCAGTCCACCTTCCTGAACGCTGTGAATTCTGCGGTCATGGCAGGAGATGCTACCTATGATTTGGTAGCCGGATACCAGGCGTACATGATCACACCGGCTATGGATGGGCTTCTCTTGAACCTGAACGATATGCCCTACATGGACAGCACCGCTCCTTGGTAGTCCGAAAAGTGCAACGACAGCCTGACGGTGCAAAACAAGCTGTACCTGACCACCGGTGACATCGCCATGACCCTGTGGGACAATATGTACGTATTCTTCTTCAATAAGGATCTTGCCACCGAATACAATGTGCCGGATCTGTATGAGATCGTGCAGGATGGGGACTGGACCCTGGACAAGCTGAAAGAGATCTCCGCCATGGTGAGCCAGGACGTAGACGGCAACGGGACCTACGACGCCAAGGACACCTATGGATTCCTGAGCACCAATGACAACCACATCCGTACCTTTGTAGTAGCCGCAGAAACGCCCATCACCAAGCTGACCGACAACGGCACGGTCGAGCTGTGCTTCAATACGGAAAAGACCCAGAACCTGCTGGAAAAGCTCATCGAGATCTACTATGACCAGAGCTGCTACTGCAAGGATAATTCCTGGAATGAGCCCAATGTATCTGAGCCACCTACGATCTTTGCGGAAAACAGAGCCCTGCTGCTGGCTGGATACTTAGGCAATGCAAGTAACTTCCGGGATCTGGAATTTGACTTTGGTATCCTGCCCTACCCCAAGTATGACGATGCCCAAAAGGAATACCACACCACTGCCCACAACAGCGTGTCCATGATCTGCTTCCCCATCGTGCTGGCGGACCAGGAGATGAGCGGTATCATCACGGAAGCCCTGTGCGCCGAAAGCTATCGGAACGTGATCCCTCAGTTCTATGACGTGGTACTCAAGAGCAAAGAAGTCCGGGACGCACAGTCTGCCGAGATGATCGACCTGATCCGAGACAGCCTGATGTTCGACTTCGGTTGGGTGCACTCCGTGCCCATGGACTCCATCGGCGTAATGCTGGCTGAACTGGTGCGTCAGAACTCCACCAACTTTGCCTCCGAATATGCCAAGAAGGAGACCAAGGTTCTGGCCGGTCTGGAAACCATCAACGAAGCCTACGCTGCGGCAGCAGAGTAATGCAGCGTAACGCTGTACAACACAAATACAACCATATAGCATATACAATATACAACAGGAGGAACCACTATGGCATTTCAAAAGACAAAGGTCGCTTTGATCGGCAGCGGCATGATCAGCGAGATCTATCTGAAAAATCTGAAATCCTTCCAGGCCGTTGAGCTGGTGGGCTGTTCCGACATCATTCCGGAAAGAGCCGCCCACAGAGCGGAGCAGTTCGGCATCCGTGCCATGACCAACGAGGAGATCCTGACCGATCCCACCATCGAATACGTGGTCAACACCACCTATCCTCTGGCCCACTACGACGTAGCCAAATCCGTACTGGAGGCCGGCAAAAGCGTGTACACCGAAAAGATGGTGTGCGAGACCATGGAGCAGATCAACGAGCTGATGGCACTGGCTGACAGCAAGGGACTGTTCTTCGGCGGCGCACCGGACACCTTCCTTGACGGTTCCTCTCAGCTGGCACGGCAGATCTTAGACTCCGGCATCGTTGGTACCCCCATGATGGCAGAGGCGTTCCTGACCCGCTGCTACCACCACGAACGGTACTACACCGGCACGGAAAAGCGGTTTGCCTTCTGCCGCCACGGTGGGATCATCTTCGACATGGGCGCCTACTACCTGTCCGAGCTGGTGTTCCTGCTGGGCAGCATCGATGCTGTGTCCGGCTTTGCCCAGATCCACGACCCCGACCGTGTGTACCAGAACCCGTCCTCTCCCCTGTTTGGCGAGCCCATGACCGTGGAATCCTGGAACAACATCACCGGCTCCATGCACTTTGCAAACGGCACCTTAGGTACCTTCACCATGACCTCCGAATGCGGCGGCAACACCAACCGTTTCGTGATCCACTGCACCGAGGGGAAGCTGGTCTTAGGTGACCCCAACAACTACGAACGGGAGATCCGGCTGTACAACAAGGCCGGCGAAGAAAGCATCATCCGTACGCCCTATGGTTTTTCCAACGGAAACCGCCGTGGTATCGGTCTCTTAGATGCCATCTATGCTCGTCAGAACGGCAGAAATGCACGCTGCACCGGCGAACTGAACCGGCACGTATTGGAGGCAACGTTGGGCATTTGCGAAAGCAGCGAGACCGGTCGCACCTACCGGATGACCACCACCTGCGCTCGTCCGGCTCCTCTGCCCCTGGGCTACACGGAAAACGAAGAGCTGGTATTTGCCGTTGCGCAGTAACGCACACGATTTTCGAAATTCTCTCTGATCTACCAAATAAGGAGTACCACAAAAATGATCTCGATCCAAATGTATACGCTGCGGGAGAGCATGAAGACCAAGGAGCAGCTGGCCGATACCTTAGCCAAGGTGGCCGACATGGGCTACAACTCCGTGCAGATCACCACGCCCGGTTACATCACACCGGTGGACCTGGCGAAGCTGCTCAGCGCCCATGGACTGTCGGCCGACTCGTCCCTGTGCCCCCTGTACCAGATCCCCGACAAGATTGACGATGCTTGCGCCGCTGCCAAGGCACTGGGCACCGATGTAGTGCGTACCGACTCCATTGCCGCTGCCGATCGGTTCTCTCTGGAAGGCTACCACAAGGCGGCTGAGCACCTGAACCGCTGCGGCAAGCTGCTGCACGAACGGGGCTACAAATTCATGTACCACTTCCACGCCTTCGAATGGATCTCGCTGGGAGACACCCGGGGCATGGACATTCTGCTGTCCGAGACCGATCCGGAGACGGTATGGTTCCAGCCGGACGTATTCTGGCTGACCTCTGCAGGTCTGGAACCCTCTGCCGCACTGGAAAAATTTGCCGGTCGTATGCAGTATATGCACCTGAAGGACTACACCGTAGTGGCCAGCGGCACAGCTGTACTGGAGACCACCAAGAGCGCCTCTGCTCCTGTGGGTACCGGCAATCTGTGCTGGGAACGGATCCTGCCTGCTGCCAAAAAGCTGGGCGTAACCAATTTTGTTGTGGAAGACGACATGGGTGTTCTGGATCCCTTCGAAAGCGCCGCCATCTCCTGCAAAAACCTGCAGGCCATGCTTGGTTAACAGACACAAAAACGCATAACAAAAAAGGATATGGTGCCTGATTTTTCGGGTCCCATATCCTTTTTGCGTATGTTTTTATCGGGTATGCAGCAGCGGTCGATTCATGTCTTCCACAAAGGCTATCTCCTTGGCGGTCACTTCCACCCAGGCCGGACGAAAGCCGCAGCGAATGGCGTTGTGTACCGATGGGATGTTGCTCCAGGCCGCACAGTAAAAGGGCACCTTGTCCAGCGCCAGGATCTCCTTGGTCAGCCGTGCGGTCAAGGCCGAAGCGATGCCCTGTCTTCGATAGGTGGGCAGCACGTCCACACCGATCTGGTACATCTCGTCTCCATCGGCGGAACAGGCTGCCAGACCCACCAGCGTTCCATGGTCATAGGCACCTACGCCCAGCACGTCCAGTTCCCGGCGAGCGGCGCACAGTGCATTGCTCCACGCCGGTGTGTACAGCGGTGCAAAATCCTCTTGGTGCAGAACACGACATTCATAGGCACAGGACAGCGTGGGGATCGCTTCCACTTTGGGCAGAAAATACTCTGCCATAAAACAGGTCACAAGCCCGAATGGAGCCAGCGCCTTGTCCAGCACATGGAGATTTGGCGTCTCGAAGCAGTGGGCTGTCGCATAGGTGTCGATGTACGACCGCACCACCGGTTCCAGCAGTGGATCCACCTGCGCCACGATGTTGGGGCCATAGGACACCAGGTCACAGCGCAGTGGCAGAGCCAGATATTTTCGGGCCCGTGGATGCTTCTGGGAGATGGTGATGACGTTCTCCTGCTTTTGGAAATCCGCCGGTGTGCAGTTACAATCGTAAGCTGACTGTTCCAGGGCGATCTGTAGGATCCTTTCGTTGGTTAGCATGGTGCCTCCTTATGCCGTGGTTGTGGAAAACGATGTGCAATGTCCAAAAGATCATTCGGCAAAGAAGAAGTCGTTGATCTTTTCCAGTGCGGTGTCCACGGATTTTTTCTGGGATTCCAGCTTGGAGACCAGGTTGTTCTCCCGGCCGGCGCTGATGACGGTCTCGGCGGTGGAACGAATGCTGCCCAGTGAGGAAAAGTGCAGGTTGTACGCCAGCTCCTCAAAGACCAGGTTCAGCATCCGCACGGTATCCGTGTCACGAGCCACCTTGCCGCTAAGGGTGATGTCCACGTAGGCAGGCACCACGGTGTCATGAGAAGCAGCGTTGAAGGCGTTCATGATGTGGGCCGTGCGATCTACGTCCTCAGCGGTCACGGGGATCATTTCCATAAAGGGATTGATGATGATGGAATAGTGTCTCTCCTGTTCCTCGTTCAGCTTCGGCGGCGGCACGATCCCAAAGTCGGCTTCCATTTCCCGCATGACACGGGACCACGCCAGACATTCGGAATAGAACAGTGCGCCGTTTTCCACAAAGAGCTGCTCCTGGATCCGGTCGCCCAGTCCCCGGAGATGGCCGCTGTGCTTGCTGGCACGAATGTCGAACACGGCATCGTCGGGGCTGTTGACCAGGTCATAGATCTTGGAGTAGGCATCGTAGAATTCTTCGGACAAGGTACCGTTGATCACCCGACCGGTCTCGTCGTCGATGCACATATACCGGCAGTCCATGCCGTTGATCAGCAGGTCCGCCATGATGCCGGTGTAGGAGATCCAACCGTAGCGGTCGCTGTCGGTCATTTTGCCGTCCCCATCCACGTCAGCAACCACGGACTTGCACAGCTCGGCGAACTTGTCGATGGTCCACTTTCCTTCGTCCACCAAGGTGTAGGGATCTTCCAGGCCGTGTTCGTGGATCATATCCTTATTGAAGAACAGGGCACGAATGCTGTCCAGTCTTGTGGTGTCCGCAGAACCGGTGGCAAAGTATAGCTTATTCCCAATGGTCAGATCATCCACAGCGTTCTGGTCCCACCACACAGGGGAAAGATCCAGGCTATCGATGGTGTTCAGGTCGTACACGTTGTTTTCCATGGCGATGGCGTAGCAATCCATGAGGGTACACAGGGCTAAGTCAAAATCGTTGGTGCCGGCCTTCACTGCGGTGCGAATGGCAGACAGGTAATCGCCCGTGTTGTTTTCGGCGATCTCCACGTTGTACAGCTCGTTGACCCGCATATTTCGTTCGTAGAAGGCGTCGTTCACCGGTTCCCCGGTGGATTCTTCCGGCACGATGAGGGTGTAGGAATACCAGGTGGCGGTACAGCCATTGAGAATGGTGAAATTGTAGCCACCGTAGTCTTGCACGTCCATATCGTTCTTCCAGTTGAATACGGTCTCCTCCGGTGTGGTACCCACGGTATCGGTGACGGTGGTGTCGGCAGTGGTCTCCGTAGTGGTACCTCCGGCGCATCCGGCAAAGGTGGCAAGCAGCAAAGCGGCACACAGCGCCAAAAGGGTGATTCGCTTCATGTTCGTTCTCCTGTCGTATTTGGAATTGTTATGCATAGTATACCATATTTGCACAGTTTTGTCAATTCTTTTTCCGAAAACGCCCAATATATTTGACGTTTATTTTACAGTTTCAAAACAGTACACACGGCACAAAAAAAAGCTGTACACATTTCTGCATACAGCTTCTTTCCAAGTTAACGGTATCTCATTCCGGCATGACCACAAAGGCGTTGTTGATCCAGCGCTCGTGCCCCAGGCTGGGACGGTTGATGTAGCCGTCGTTGTACACCATGGCCGTGGAGCTGCCGCCGTCCAGCATGGCAGCGTTGATGGCACCTTCGGCCAGCATCACATCCTGCAGCACGTCCAGGTCACAGCCCAGACTCCAGTCCACCTGTCGACCGTCGATGACAAGGAACAAAAACTCGCCGGTCTCTCTTTGACCAATGGCAGTGCGCGGTGCGATGCCCCAGCCGCCGGTGCCGTTTTTGATCATGCCCTCTCCGTTCACCACCAGGAACGGCTGGAAGGTGACCGCACTGACGATGTCGTTGTCCAGCGCCCACTGAGAGGTGCAGTGTCGCAGGACCAGTGCGCCGTCGCCGTTGATGCCGATCATGTTGTACACAATGGCGTCGTCGGCCTGGTAGGGGTACACCAGCTGGCTGTCCTCGATGAGCAGTCCGGCAGGCATACCGCCGTTGGAGTCGTAGTTGGCGCCATCCTGGAACCCGCCGCCGTTGATCCCGGCAACCGCACCACTGTTGGCCACCATGGTCTTCACGTTTTCCCCACAGGTGTACTGCTTGGAGGTGTCCACCAACTTCACACGCATGGGATCCTCGATGAGCATCACATAGCCTCGCCAGCCACTGCCGCTGACCTCCTTCAGGTACAGGCCGACATCCAGCTCCTCATAGCCCTCGGCGATGTAATCGGCTCCTTCCGGCACAGGCGGTTCGGTTTCGGGTGGCTCCGTTTCGATCGGCGTTTCCGTAGATTCCGGCGGTTCGGTCTCCGGTGGCTCCGTCTCTTTTTTGTTGAAGCTCAAAATGATCGAATCGTGCTGGGAGTCGTCCACCCGGTTGGCGTCTAGAATGGTGTTGATGGTGTCCTCCGGAATAAACAATGTTGCCAAATATTTATGGTTCATCGTTGTCATGGCGGTACAGACCCACATGGTCTGCAGCTTCGGTGAGGCACCGGACACGATGAGTATATAAAAAGCCAGGATCCCGGCGATCCCCAATGTAGTGATGGTACATAGGATACCGGACAGGAGCCTGTACAAACTGCGCTTGCGTTTTTTCATAGTATCTCCCATAGGTAATGTGCAATGTGGTATAAGACGACAGCCCTTTTGTGAAGTTCCCCGGTTCGGCAAAAAATACCACAAAAGATTTACAGCAATACCCCATGGTGTTCTATCTCCGTTTACGCTTGCATACAGGTAAACATCTATGTGTTTCACGATAGGAAGGTGGTCCTATGTTTGTCTTTGCTGTTGCTGCTCTGACGCCGGTGATGCTGCTGCTCTGTGGTGCGGTGCTGTCCTATGGGATCGGACTGCCGCACATTCTTCGGCCGAAAACCTTTTTGGCTGTCTTACAGGATCGACCGGAAACTGCTTCTGCCACTTCTGTCACCAAGGCTATGACGGTGGCGCTGGCCGGTACCCTGGGTGTGGGCAATATCACCGGTGTGTCTTCGGCGATCCTGCAAGGCGGCGTGGGTGCTATTTTCTGGATGTGGATCGGTGCGCTGTTCTCCATGGCGGTCAAATATGGCGAGGTAGCGCTGGCTGTGCGGTATCGCAGACGCCGACCGGATGGGCAGTATATCGGCGGTATGATGTTTGTGATCCGGGATGGACTTGCGCAGCATGGGTTCGGAACTGGAGCTGCGTGGTTGCTTGGCGGTGTTTTTGCGCTGCTCTGTGTTGCCAATGCCCTGGTGACCGGCACGCTGGTGCAAAGTCACGCCGCCGCTTGTGTACTTCCCTTTTTCCCCAGGCACACCACCGGCATCCTTCTGGCGCTGTTGGTGCTGCTTGCGATCCTGTACGGCATCGATCGGGTCGGCGACATCACGCTGCGGCTGATCCCACTGTTGTCCGGCGGCTTTTTGCTGCTGTCTTTGTGGATCATCGTTGGGCATATCTCCTATCTTCCCTCGATCTTCCGAGAGATTTTCCGGGAAGCCTTTGCGGTGTCGCCCATGGTAGGAGCCGGCAGTGCTTTGCATGGTGGACTGTTTTGTGCCCTGCGATACGGCATCACCCGTGGCATCTTCTCCAACGAAGCCGGGTGCGGTACGTCTCCCACGGCCCACGCAGCTGCAGAGACCAAAAGTCCCTTTCACCAAGGCTGCTTTGGCATTTTAGAAGTCATTTGCGACACGCTGTTTTTTTGCACCTGTACGGCACTGGTGCTGTGTATCGCAGACCGCCGCTTTGGCATTTTGTCCGGCGGTACCGAGGATGTGGTGCTGCGTGCCTTTGCCAGCTTTGGCGGTACATTTGTCTACGGGATCCTGGCCGGTATGGTGCTGCTGTTTGCCTATGCCACCATTTTGGCACAGCTGTATTACGGGAGCACGGCACTGACCTATTTCCGCTGCAGTCCCATATGGCTTTGGTTCTATCGGCTGGTCACCGTGGCGGTGGTGGTCGTGGGCAGTGTCATCGATGGGGCATTGATGTGGCAGATCGCAGACGGGCTCATCGGCATGATGACCTGCGTGAATACGGCGGTCTTATGGTTCCTGCGCCGGGAGATCGTGGAGACGGTGCCGGGCAAAGAAAAAGTGCAGAGAGGATAGTTCCCTGCACTTCTTTGGGTCACATACATCCACAGACGGTGGAATGACTATAGATGTAGAATTCTTCCTGGCTTGGTGTACCGGTGATCCTTGGCTTTTTCGGGAAGTTCTCATCAAAGGCTGCCACGGCTTCTTGGTCGGCCAGGCAATCTCCCGCGTCACTTTCCCGGAATTGCCACGTATGCCCCTCCAGCACACCGGGGATCAGTTCCTTCACCAGCATGGCCGTGGGATAGACTCCGTCTCCGACGTACACCTGCTTCCGCTGGCAGCTGACAAATCCACGGGAAATGTAGTTGCCGGGATGGCCAAAGATCACCACGGTGTCGTAGCCCATGGTTCTTGCCAACGGGAAGGTATGCTCGATCAGGGCCTTGCCGATACCCTGTCGCTGGTAGGTCGGATGCACGGCAAGAGGACCAAAGGTCAGAACGGTCTTTTCCTGTCCATCTTCCCGGATGAGCTTTGCCTTGGTGTAATAGATGCACCCACGCACCTCGCCATCCACCTGGCACACATAGGTCAGCGCCGGCACAAAGTCCGGGTGAGACCGCATTCTGTGTACCATATAGTGTTCATCGCAGCCGGGACCATACAGGTTCCAAAAGGCTTCTCGCACCAGGTTTTCTGTGATCGGATAGTCATGCGCCTGTTCGAGACGCAAAAGGAATTCGTTTTTGTTTTGCATAATAGCACCTCATACATTTTGTGAATCTATGTGTTCGATAAGCGATCAACGCAGAGGTTCACGCAACAGGATGGAAGCTACTCTACCAAGGTCCATGCATAGCGTGAACCTCACAAAACCGATTCCAAGGTGTTGTTTTTCTTCAAACAGCGTTCTCCTAAAAAATAAATATGTTGGTCCTTTGTTCCCCATTTGGAAACAAAGCCCAGGTGCAGTATAGCACATTTCGCACCGGTGCGCAAGGGCAAATGTCGGTTTTTACAAAAAGTTCACATTTGCATCTGCCGGTATTTTTCATTCGCTCTTGACAATCGGTCCCAAATCGGGTATAATATATAGGTACGTATATTATGGTGATCGGGGTGTGGCGCAATTGGTAGCGCGCAACGTTTGGGACGTTGATGCCGCAGGTTCGAATCCTGTCACTCCGAGTAAACAAGCACGGTTATTTCGATGAAATGATCGTGCTTGTTTTTGTTTTACGGAGATCAAGTCATTTGCATAGACTTCTTCTGCACTTCACCTTCTCAACAGCGTGAACATCCGTCCCATCTCCAACGGCGTATCAATGCAGCGACATCTGCCCGTTGGTAAAGCGGAAGTTCCGCATGCCTCTACCGCTGAACCTGTCGGCCGGAATGGCTGCTTCGATGCGCTCGATATCCTCTTTTGTAAATTCGATCTCCAAAGCATCGATCGCACGCTGCAGGTGTTCGGAAGATGTTGTGCCCACAAGACTTTGGACATGGTCGTATTTGGCAAGCGACCACGCAAGTGCCAGCTGGGACAGACCAATGCCCTTCTCATCGGCGATAGCCTTTACCGCCTGTATCATTTCCATATGTTCGGGAGTCAGCATACCTCTCGCAAAACGAGGATTGCTTTCGACCGTATCCAGCACGTTGTCCGCAAACAGTCCGTGACCGATCGTACCGAAGGCCAGCACCTTGACTCCCAGCTCCTTTGCTGTGTCGATAAGCTCCCCTTCGATGCTTCTGTCGATAAGAGAATAAGACATTTCAACCGTATGAATGGGCGCTACCTTGCAGGCACGGCGAAGCGTCTCCGCATCCACCATGGAAAGACCGATATGGCGAACATAGCCTGCTTCCACGAGCTTGGAGATCTCGCCGACCACTTCTTCCACGGGGATCTCCGTATCCTGACGGGCAGGCTGATACAGGTCAACATAGTCCATACCAAGCCTTGCAAGCGAATAGGCAAGATGCCCTTTGATGTGAAACGGCGTATTATCAAGTCCATAGATACCGCCGCCGGGCTGTGGCAGAACGCCGAATTTCACCGACAGAAAATACCGCTCTCTCGGTATGCCCTGCAGGGCTCTGCCAACGATCATTTCACTTTCGCCTGTGTTGTAAAATTCACCCGTGTTGAAAAGCGTGATGCCGCTGTCCAGCGCCTTGTGAATGGTTTGGATCGAATCCTCCGGATTTCTGCGGCTCGACATTCCCATACAGCCGAGACCCAGTTTTTCAAGTTTTTTCATGCGCTTTTCCTCCTGATTTTAGTTTCTGAATGATGCCATATTGCCACGGCTGTAACCGCCTGTGAAACCGCCGCCGTCATCACCGATCGCATTCATTCCATCTATAAGCGTAACATCCAGCTTTTTCTCGCCGTCGATATAGAGCGAATAGGTTTCACCCACTTGAAATGCGGGTGTGGTATATACCGATTGGACCGCATCGCTGTGTATTGCAAGCTCCAAAAGAATCTCTCCGTTTGCGTCCCGAATGGACAATACGCTTCCTTCGGCAATTTCCTTCCCATGCGAGAACCACAGCATAGGCTGTTTATCCCAATAAACGTTCACGCCCATACAGCCAACTGCTGCGATATTGCCGCCGCTGATGTGCACGTCTCCGTTGCAAAGGAGCGAGCCCTCGTAATCGGGGTATGGCGGTGCACTGAGGCGAAGTGTACCACCTGTCACATAGATGTTGCCGTTGGAGTCCACGACATCGCCACCGGCGCTTGCCTCCAGCTCTCCACCGTTGATCCACGCCTGCACATACGGATTTCCGCCACGTCCCGCAAAGGCCTCCGACGCGGGCGTACCTGCTGCTGCGCTGACGGCGTCGTCGGATGCCTTGATATAGGACTTGCCACCATTGATCTCGATGACCGTCCCCTCAAAGCCCTCGTAGCATACGGGGATCTCGATCTCACCGCCGTTGATGTACAGATTGCGGTCGGCATGGATCCCGTCATCCTTGGTTTCGATATAGAAGGTGCCACCTTCTATTTTCACATCCACATCGGAATGCACAGCGTCATCTTTGCTGATTATGCGGAAGCTGCCGTTTTCCACCGTCAACAGGCCTCCTGCCTTCAAGCCTTTTTGGCTGTTAGACCTTCCTGCAGGCGTACCAGCTGTGGTCACATCAAACCTGCCGTCCCATATGACCAACGAGGTTTCGGCTTGCAACGCATCACCGGCGGCGCTGATCTCAAAATCCCCGTCCATGATCTGCATATAACCGAGTGCGGCATCGTCGGCATTGCTTGCCTGCAGCGCATCGCCACCCGATGTGATCACGAATTTCCCGTTCAGGACAGTTACCGAGTCCTTGCCCTTTATCGCATCGCCGACCGCATGTACAAGAAATCCGCCACCCTCGATCACGAGATCGTCCTTGGCGTAGATGCCGTGTTTGCAATTCGCATTGACGATCAGCCATCCCGTGCCGCCAATATACAGATCGGTCTTACTGAACAGAGCAGCATTGGGTTCTTCCTTGACAGTGTCGTCATAGGTATACGTCTGCGCATCCCGGATCGTGTTTTGGGTATCCTCGGTCAAGTGAATGTAAAGGTCGTCGCAGTTTTTGCAATAGATAGCCGCATTTTGGCTGTTCGAGACATCGATCCCCGACAGAACAAGTTCGACTATGGCATTGTCAGGTGCATCGATACGGATCTGACCATCCGAGAGTGTACCCGTGATCTCATATACGCCGTCCGCAAATATCGTCAGCGTATTTCCGTTGGCCGATGCACCCGTACCGTCCACGGCAATATCGTTATCCGCAAGCGTGATTTGGGCAGTCGTCGGACGAGTAGGTCTTTGGGTAGCGGCACTCGGCGGTGTGGGAAGCGACAGCAGCGTTTCCTCCACCGGTGGGTCCACGACTGTAGTGTCGCTGTCGTCTGCGGTATCGCTGTTGACTGTGGTATCGCAGTCTGTAGGTCTGTCCTCCCTTGCGCCAGAGCAACCGGAAAGCACCAGCAACAGCGCCAGCAGAAAGGAACGTATTCTCAGAGCACCATTTTTATTCTGTATATTCATGGTCGTTCTCCGCTTTATATCCTAAACAATCGTTCCGCATTTTCATGTGCGATGCGTTCCTTTTCGCTGGTCGTTATCGGTGCATTTTCGAGAAACGGGAGTGCCTCGTCCTGCAGGATAAACGGATAATCCACGGAATGGAGGATCCGATCCGCACCGAGCACATCCATGCAAAACCGCAGCTGCGGATAGTCAAAAATACCGCTGGGCGTGACATACACATTTTTCCGAAAGGTTTCGGTTATGGTTCTTTCCAGTCCCGTTACCGACCTTGGCAGAGCCTGATCCAGCCGCGAGAGGAAGAACGGCACCATCTCACCCCAATGTCCCGCAATGATCTGCAGCTTGGGGAAACGTTCCAATGCACCGGATAGGATCAGTCGCAAGACCTGCACGCCTGCCTCGTTGTGCCAACCCCAGCCATACAGCGAAAGTCTTGCACTCAGCCTGTCGCCCAGTCCGTCGTAATAGCATTTCTGCACGTTTGTCATCGGCGGTGCCGGGTGGATATAGATCGGTGCGTGCAGGCTTTCTGCTGCCTCCAGGATCGGCAAAAATGCCTTGTCATCCAAAAATGCATCCGCCCCCGAGGCTCTTCCTGCCAGAATAACACCCTGGAAGCCAAGCTTGGTAACAGCTCTTTCAAGCTCCTTGACCGAGGCTTCGATATGTTTCCACGGAAGCACGGCAAAGGCACCAAACCGGTCCGGATGCTTTTGGACGATCTCCGCAAGCGCATCGTTCGCCTCGCTTACCACGCTTGCTTCCTCTTTCGGCAGCAGCTGTGTACAAACGGGTGCAGAAAGGATCTGCTTTGTAATGCCGTGCGCATCCATATTTTCGATGCGTTTTTCTATATTGCCATACAGTTCCATGTCGGGATAATACGGAAGGTCAGGCGCACCTGCCATCGAGGTACGCACAGCATCCTCGGACGGATATTCAGCCAGTGCCCTGTTCAAGGTCCTAAGGGATATATGCTCTTCTGTCGTAATGATCTTCACAATTTCTGCTCCCCATCTATCCAAATTTGTTTGATGTTTTTGATAGCGGTGACATCTTTATCGGGTCTGCCGTCGATCAAGATAAGGGCTGCACGCTTGCCGACGGTGACAGAACCCAGTCCGTCCATGCCAAACACCGCACATACCTGGCTCGTTGCCGCCGCCAAGACCGCAAGAGGCGCAAGTCCTGCTTTGGCAAGAAGCGCCATTTCACGATGCATGGAAGTGCCGTGCTCGACAGCAGGTGCAAAGCTTCCGTCGTTTGCATCGGTAGCGGCCAGCAGCGTTACGCCGCTCTCATGCAGTGTACGGACGGTATTTTCCGCATTTTGGTAATGCTCGGGCAGATATCCGTTTCGTCCGCTCCGGGCAAAGGCTTCCATCATGACAAGCGTTGGTGCAACGGCAATGCCACGTGCGGCCATCTCCTTTGCCAGGCTATCGGGCAGTTCTTCCTTCATGGGCACGTGCAGCAGAATATCCGCACCGCACTCCATTGCCATTCGCTCCGCCTTCACGCTCGTTGCATGCACGGCGACCTTGAGATCGCTCCCATGTGCCGTGGTGCAAATGCTTTTCAGCGTCACCTTCGGCATCAGGTTCGGCTCAAACAGCAGCACCTTGATATACTTTGCGCCGCTCTCGATCGCCTTTTTGACATATCCCTTGCCGCTTGGCGTTCCCATGGTCATACCGGTAGAGGACAGGATCGTCAGCTCCTTTGCATTTGCCACAAGCTCCCTTGGCGCACAGACATCACAGGTGGCAAGGATACCGCTCTTTACCATAGCCGTGATCTGGTAGGCACTTGTCATATGCGTGTGGGCATCGATCAGTCCGGGCATCAAAAGATACCGACTATCAACACTTTCCGCTTCGGCAACGGCAGTGATCCTACCGTCCTCAACGGTGACCGATGCGTTTTCTATGATCTTTTCGCCGTCAAACAACGGGTACTGTAAGATTCTCTTGCTCATTTTTCCACCGATACAAGCTCGCTGAACTTCATCACAATACCGTAGTGATTGCTCATAACGAGGTAATTGGCCCGGACGACGACCCTATCGCCGACCCTGACCTTGCTGTAATGGTCATCCGTTGGAAAGATCACAAGTGAAAAGGTCTGGCCACCCTCGCTGTCGGACAGTTCAATGGACGGCTTGTTGTGGATATCGGGGCCGACCTTTTTGGCAATGCCCGTGACCTCAAACCGCTTGTCAACATATTTGGCATAGAAGCGATCCGCATCGGCAGAAAACTCGTCACAGAGTGTCTTTGCGGCAAAAGGCGCATCCTGTTCGAGGATCGGCATAGCCGTGGTTTCGATCTTGTTGGTTTTCATGTCCGAAGGATGCTTTGGGTAAAATGTAAGTTCGGTGTTGTGCATCGTATGCTCTCCTTATTCTGTATTGGTTGTATCGGCGCAACCGCAAAGCAGTGGTGCCTTAGTTCTTCGCATCGTGTTGTTCTCCGACGTGCTTCACGATTTTTTGCAGCAGCACGGAAAGCGTTTCCTTTTCCGCATCTGTCAGCCCACTTGTGATCTGCTCCTCGATGGTATCGCCGAGCGCATGCAGAACCGGTATGAACGCAATCGCTTGTTTGGTCAGCGAGATCAGCTTGGAGCGCTTATCTTCGGGATTATCAAGCCTTTCTACAAGCCCCTTCTTCTCTAAATTGTTCAAAATACCGGTTACGGTGGGGTTTGTCATAGCAAAGACATTTTCGATATCGATCTGACGGATGTTTTTATCTCGCTTATGGTAAAGCAACATCAGTATTCGAAATTGTGCATTGGTCAGCTCGTAAGGCGCCAGCACCGCATTTGTTCTTTTCTCCACGATGAGCGACGTCTTTTTGAGAAGCATAGATACTCTTTCGGTTGCCATAATACACTCCTTTTCATAGGCTCCTATTTATTATATCATAGCTTCCTATGTTTTTCAAGAATATTCTGTAAACTTGCAGCGCCATCCGGCAACAAAAAAATGGGCTGCACACTGGTATGGTACAGCCCGTTGAGAGGATCCGGTATTGGGTATGAGAGCGCAAAATGGGCCACCTACGGCGCTATGGCCGTTCAGGAATGCTGCGACAACCGTTCTTTCGCTTCTGCCACGGTCTCGCCTTCCTTGGCAAACAGCACCGCCACGCATTTGTCGCAGACCTTGCCAAAGCCTGCTACAGCACCGGTCTCGATCTTCTTGTAGCCACCGACCACTGCTTCGCCGATCTGCTCTACTACATCTGCCAATTTTTTCATTTTTGTATCTCCTTTGGTTCCCTATATCGTAGTGGCTATAGTATACCAAGCAGATGTTTGCGAAATATTGGCGGTTTGTTTGTGTTTTGTTACGATCCAACAAAAACAAAAAAACTGTGGATCCCACAACGACAAGCTGGTAGCCGGACTCGAACCGGCGACCTGTTGATTACGAATCAACTGCTCTACCAACTGAGCCATACCAGCATATGCGTAGGATTCACAGCTATTATAGTATAGCATATCCGGACCCATTTGTCAAGAGATTTTTGGAAATTTCTTTTTGGGATTTTGCAGTGGCAGAATCCTTCCGGCAGCAGTACCCCGGCAGGCGTGTACAGCATTTGGGCCAATTTGGTGAAAAACATGACGATAGGGGTTGATTTATTCATAAACACAGCGTATAATAGATGATGAGAAAATTTGCCCGGTCATATACCGGTATCCGGCTCTTATCCAGCGTCGGTGGAATGCGAGGTGTACTTATGGATCTGATCAAACGAGTCAGCAAGGAAAACTACTATTTGGATATAGCACAGACCGTTTCCGAACGGAGCACCTGCCTGCGGAAGCGATATGGTGCCATCATCGTCAAGAACGACAGCATCCTTTCCACCGGGTACAATGGGGCACCCCGTGGACGAGCCAACTGCAACGAGATCGGCACCTGTATGCGGGAAAAGCTGCAGATCCCACGGGGCGAACGGTATGAGATGTGCCGCAGTGTCCACTCGGAAGCCAACGCCATCATTGCCGCTTCCCGGGAAAATATGCTGGGCGCCACGCTGTATATGTGCTGCACCGATCCCCACGATGGCCACGTGATCGGCGGTACCAATTCCTGTATGATGTGCAAAAAGCTGATCCTGAATGCCGGGATCGCCACTGTGATCATCCGGGAGACCGCAGACACCTACACGGTCATCGACACCCACTCCTGGATCGAGAACGACGACAGCCTGACCGGGACCATGGGGTATTGACCACCGGTGCGAACCCGAACTATTACCAACGAAAAGAGAATCAAAACCTGTATGAAAAAAACAATATGCTGTCTTTTGGCGGCGGTGCTGCTGACAGGGTGCAGTGCATCGCTGGTGAATCTGGAATACAAAGATGGACAAATGATCAACAAACGGCTGGGACTGGCATACTATCCGGCGCCCACCAATTATGAACCGGTGTCTGTGGGCGAAGCGTACGGTTACTACGGCGACATGGACATGACCCTGTACCAGATCGCCGGTCTGGATCCCAAGGAATGGCTGACCCAAGCCTATGTCGGCAGTGCCACCACCATCTTCTACAACACCGACATCACACTGCCTACCCTGTCCGAAATGGAGCCCACCAAGATCCACGTCTGCACCGGCGAGAACATTACCTATGGCGTATGCACCGTGGATGACCGGGACGTGGTAACTGCGGTGGTAGACCTGTTCACCAATGGTGAGGCTACAGAATGGCCCAT
The DNA here is from genome assembly GCA_964558485.1 of uncultured Ruminococcus sp. GTDB lineage: Bacteria > Bacillota > Clostridia > Oscillospirales > CAG-272 > UMGS1696. The sequence goes on from CAZLED010000022.1 coordinate 21,338, forward strand.
GCTGGACTCCCTGGAAATGTACGAAATGAAGTTTGCCTCCAACAAGTATCCGCACCTCTACTTCAATCTGACCTATTACGAATATGCAGAAGGCGTATATCTCTACGACCGCAACAGCAAGCGTTGTGTGGAGATCGGCGATATGCTGGAAAACTGGATCGCCAATAGCTGGGAGGAATAAATATGGATACGGTGCTTGTACAAGAAGAAAAAATGGAAGCGGAAAAGATTGAGCATCAAACGGGAAAAAAGACCATTTTGTTCGTCTGCACCGGCAACACCTGTCGCTCTCCTATGGCGGCCGCTTTGTATAACGCACGCTACACCGACGGCGAGACCGTTGCCCGTTCGGCTGGATTGGCGGCAGACGGCAGTGGCATCTCCCAAAATGCGGTGCTGGCGCTGCTCCATGCCGGAATTCGTGCCACGCCGGACAACGACTATCTTTCCCATGTGTCCCACACGGTGACGGAAGACGATGTGGCAGAGGCCGAGATGGTCATTGGGATCTCCAGCCGACACGCCCTGCAGCTGATGCTGACCTTCCCAGCCTATGCCACAAAGATCACCGCACTGCCCATGGATATCGCCGATCCCTATGGAGGAGATGAAGCGGTGTACGAGCGGTGTCTGGCGCAGATCGATGGGGCACTGGGAAAAATGTTCCTGCCCACAAATGGGGACGAAGGTGACGAGCATGCCACACTGTGAGATCGTGCTGTACACGCCGGAGCTGCTGGCACCGGTCTACGAGATCGAGTGTGCATCCTTTCCAGATCCTTGGACGGCTGCCAGTCTGCAGAGTACCGCCGAACGTGCGGACAGTATCTTTTACGTGGCCTTGGCAGAAGGGGTTCCCTGCGGCTTTGGCTGTCTGCTGGTCGTGGCAAACGAAGGAGAGCTGGTGGACATTGCCGTGTCGCCGGCCTATCGGAAGCATGGGATCGGGCAGCAGCTCATGACCTCTCTCTTGTCGGAAGCACAAAACAGACATATAGAGCAGATCTTTTTGGAGGTACGCCAAACCAACACGCCTGCCCAGGGACTGTATCGAAAAAATGGATTTGTGGAGATCGGCATTCGGAAACGGTATTATCGGGAACCGGTGGAGGATGCCGTGCTGATGCAGTGGTCGTGCCCTGCGAATCAAGAAGAAGGACTATAAACATATGCTAATTTTTGCCATAGAAAGCTCCTGTGACGAAACGGCCGCTGCGATTCTGGAAGCGGTGGAAACGGACACAGGACATACGCTGACACTGCGTGCCAACATCGTGTCTTCCCAGATCGCCATTCATGCGCTGTATGGTGGTGTAGTGCCGGAGATCGCCAGCCGAGCCCACGCCGAAGCCATCTCCCAGGTGGCACACGATGCGTTCGAGGCAGCCGGCTGCACGCCGGAGGACATCGATGCAGTGGCGGTCACCTATGCACCGGGACTGATCGGGTCCCTTCTGGTGGGCGTCAGCTTTGCCAAGGCCTTTGCGTCGGTGCATAAGATCCCGCTGGTGCCGGTGGATCACATCAAGGGACACGTGGCAGCAGCGTACCTGACCGAGCCCAGCCTGCAGCCACCGTATCTGGCGTTGGTGGTATCCGGCGGACATACCTCTTTATACGAAGTATCCGACTATGAGACATTCACGGAGATCGGTGGCACCCGAGACGATGCTGCCGGTGAGGCCTTTGACAAGGTGGGACGGGTCATGGGTCTGCCCTATCCCGGTGGTGCGGCTATGGACAAGCTGGCTGCCGAAGGATTTTTGACCTACGATCCCCACGGCAAGGGACGCCTGAAGTTCCCTTCTCCTGCCACGCCGGACGACACGCTGGACTTCTCCTTCAGTGGACTGAAGACCGCCGTCATCAACCACATCCATACCACCAAGCAGCGTCTGGGTGGTGAGGATGCCACGCTGCCCCAGGAGACCAGAGCGGAGATCGCCGCTGCCTTTACCACAGCCGTCACCGAAGGGATCGCCAAAAAGTTGGACATGGCACTGACCAAGCGAAACTATACCACGGTGGTCATGGCCGGTGGTGTGGCTGCCAACTCCCATTTGCGCAAAGCGGTGGGAGACGTATGCCAAAAGCACAAGACCGCCTTTGTGGTGCCACCGCTGTCCCTGTGCGGAGACAATGCCGCTATGATCGCCGCCTGTGGATACCATTTGTATCGCTGCGGCGTTCGGGGAGATGCCACGCTCAATGCCTTTGCCAATCTGGAATGAGGTGAGGGCATGAAGATCACACCCGTATATGAAAACAAGGTATTCGTGGTGCCCCAGGACAAGGTCTGTCGGCGACTGGCTACGGCCACACGAGAGGAATTGGCGGTGCTACTTTCGGTGTTGGCCGATCCGGTATTCACGCCATCCGATCGTGCTTCTGCCCTGAACCTGACGGAGAAGACCTTTTTGGATGCTTTAGCCGGCTGGCAGCGCTGCGGTGTGCTGACCATCACCGAAGTGGGTGACGCACCACTGCCCGTGGAAGAACCGGCTTCGAAGGCAGCACCGGCAAAGGATCCAGCACAGGCAGAAGCGGCTCCCACCAAGCTGACAGCGGCAGAGGAGCTGGAAAAACGGCTGCCGAAAAAGATGATGCACACCCGTCGGGAGCTGCCCCACTATGCTGCCGCCGAAGCTGCCGATTATCTGGAACGGCACGAGGAGATGCGGAACTTGGTGGACTGCTGTCAGAACATCAGCGGTGATATGTTCAGCACCGCCGAGACGGAGATCCTCATTGGAATGCACGACTATCTGGCACTGTCGCCGGAGTACATCATGCTGCTCTTTGCCCACGCCAAAAAGCTGGGGAAAAAATCCGTGCGGTATGTGGAGACCCTTGCCATCCAGTTTTTCAACGAAGGCGTCACGGACTACAAAGATCTGGAAGAACGGCTGCGTACCATTGAAAAGATCGACACGGCAGAGCAATTCGTGCGGAACCTCTTTGGACTGCGGAGCCGGGCGCTGATCCCAAAGGAAAAGGCCATGGTGGAAAAATGGGTCCAGACCATGCACTATGACCGGGCTGTGGTGCAAAAAGCCTACGAGGTGACCATCACCAACACCGGCAAGCCTTCCATTTCCTACGCCAATGCCGTGCTGGAAAACTGGTACAAAGCCGGGCTGACCCGTGTTGAGGACATCGAAGCGTCCATGGAGGAATACCAGAAGGCACACGAAAAGGCCGCTCCTGCCACCAGCTTCGACACAGACGATTTCTTTACCGCAGCGCTCCGTCGTTCCTACGAGGATACACAAACGTAGATCCCGTGATCCGCTGTATGATACACCATAACGAACAGAGGAGGAGCTATGGCATATAACCGAGACAATATCCAGAAGGTGAAGGAGCTTTTGGCTGCCCGGCGAACGGAGGCTGTGAACACCAGTATGCGTCGAAAAGCGGAAATGGAGGCCACCATACCCGGCTACCGGGAGCTGGACAAAGCCCTGTCCCAGACCGGTACACGGATCATGGAAGCGGCCCTTTCCCACACGCTGCACGAGGGTACCTTAGCTGCCATTCGGGAAGAACACCGGCTGCTGCGGGACAAGCGTGGAGCTCTGCTGCAGCGGTACGGATATCCTGCCGATTACACGGACATCCACTACACCTGCGAAGACTGCTCGGACACCGGCTACTGCGGCATCGATATGTGCCATTGTATGCGCCAAGAGCTGATCCAGGCCGGCATCGAAAGTGCAGGACTTGCGGCGCTGATCAAGACCCAGAGCTTTGATACCTTTCAGTTGGACTACTACAAGGACAAGGACCGGGCGCTGATGGAAAGCAATGTGCGGCGGCTCCTGCAGTTTGCCAAAGGCTTCTCCGAGACCACCACCGACAGCTGGCTGTTCTTTGGCGCTACAGGACTGGGCAAGACCCATTTGTCCACAGCCGTGGCCGGTGTGGTGATCAGCCGGGGCTTTGACGTGATCTTTGACTCTGTGCAGGAGATCTTGGCGGTCTATGAGGAAGAACGCTTCAACCGTGGCGAAGGGACCCAGCATCAGAAGGGTCGTACCGTAGAGGCGCTCATGGACTGCGACCTGCTCATCATGGACGACTTAGGCGCTGAGATGACCAACCAGTTCACGGTATCCAGCCTGTACAGCATGATCAACACCCGGATCAACCGTGGCAAGTCCACGATCATCAACACGAACCTGAACCAAGGCGAGATCCGCAGTCGGTATACCGACCGCATCGCCAGCCGTCTGTTTGGGGAATACATTCCCCTATTGTTCCACGGCGTGGACGTACGATCTCAAAAGCTTCGGTAAACGCTTGGCACAGTCGTTCATCCGCGTTACCGGAACAGACACTGAACCTGGTACGATGGCACTTTTGCCTGTACATATACAAAAAAACAATCAACATCCTAAAGGAGGATATACAACATGAAAATTGGTGCAATGGTCGAATCTTTCCGTCTGGGATTCCGTGGCGGCGTAGAAAAGGCTGCCGAACTGGGCGTAGCTGGTATCCAGAAGTATGCTACCGGTGAGGAGCTGAACTGGGCAGACGCACAGATCAAGGAAGCTCTGGACATCGTAAAGTCCAATGGCCTGGTGTTCTCTGCCATCTGCGGTGACTTTGGCTACGGCTTTGACGATCCCGACAAGAACCCGGAAATGATCGAAAAGTCCAAGAGAGTGCTGGACATCGCCAAGAAGCTGGAATGCGACATCGTAACCACCCATATCCACAAGGTGCCCAATGAAGAGTGCGCACAGAAGGAGATCATGCGGAAGGCTTGCCGGGAGCTGGCTGTGTATGCAGACTCCATCGGTTCCTGCTTTGCTCTGGAAACCGGTCCGGAATTCGGCGAAGTGCTGGGCGGCTTCTTAGACAGCCTGGGCGCCAACGGTGTGCGTGTGAACTTTGACCCTGCCAACCTGGTCATGGTAGCAGGCGACCGTCCGGAAAATGCGCTGAAGTACATCGGCAAGTACGTTGTACACACCCACGCCAAGGACGGTATCAAGCTGCACAAGCCGGCTGAGGGCGAAGTGATCATCGGCGAAGAAGCACAGCAGCACGCCGAGCTTGCCAAGATGGGGCACGAATATCTGGAGCTGCCGCTGGGCAAGGGTGGCGTTGACTTTGACATCTACCTGCCTGCACTGGCTGCCGCTGGTTTCGACGGCTTCCTGACCATCGAACGGGAATGCGGCGATGCACCCGAAAAGGATATCGCTATGGCAGTGGACTTCCTGCGTGAAAAGCTGGCGAAGTACAACCTGGGCTAAGAAAGCGAGCATCGATGAAACTACTCATTGCATCGGATATCCACGGCTCTGCCCTGTGGTGCCGCAAGCTTTTGGAAGCCTATCAGACCGCCGGCGCCGACAAATTGATTTTGCTGGGTGACGTATTGTACCATGGTCCCCGCAACGATCTGCCGGACGAATACGCACCCAAGGCAGTGATCGGAATGCTGAATCCGCTGGCCGACCAGATCCTCTGCGTTCGTGGCAACTGCGAAGCGGAGGTAGACAGCATGGTGCTGTCCTTCCCGGTATCTGCAGATTACGGGATGCTGTGGGACGGCAAAGTCACCATGGTGCTCTCCCACGGACACAGAGAGGTGCCGAAGATGGTGCCGGGAACGGTATATCTGACGGGCCACACCCATGTGCCGCTGGCCGAGGAAGTCGATGGCTACATCCACCTGAATCCCGGCTCCACCTCGATCCCCAAGGAGAACAGCCCCCACAGCTATCTGCTGTATGAAAACGGCACGTTCACCTGGATGGATCTGGAAACGGGCGAGGCATACAAGCGATACGAAATATGATCGGGGACTACCCCGGATAAACTCCTCTATGGCGACATGGGGGAGTTTTTTTACATTTGCGTACTGTGAGATAGTTCTAAAACCAAACTCAAAAAACCACAAAAAAAGACGACCCATATAGGATCGTCTTACCATGCGGGCAAGAGGACTTGAACCTCCACCGGTGCAATACCGACTAGAACCTGAATCTAGCGCGTCTGCCAATTCCGCCATGCCCGCATATTTTGTTTTTTTGCCATCACCTGATGACTCCTATATTATACACCATTCGACTGCATTTGTCAACCCCTTTTTGCAAATTTCTCAAAAATTTTTTTGTGGGCATCTGCCGTTTTTGGGGTTCCATTTGGTACCGCTTTACAAACCTGCAGCCACTGTGGCTCTTGCAGAACTTGTGGTGAAAAAACCATGGAAAATGTGGTGTCTCCTATTGCAATTTTCACAAAAACTGTGTATAATGAAGGCAACACCAATCCCGTCCGATTCGAGGAGAAGTATCATGAAACGAGCTTTTAGTACGCTGACCTGCATCGACCTGTCTTTGCCGGAGGTACTGGCATTGGCAAATCGCTGTGGAATACCGGCTGTGGAAATGCGGCTGGATGGAGCACAGACCATTTGCGGTCTGGAGCTGGACAAGGCCGACACCATCCGGCAGCTTTGTCAGGACGCCGGTGTGTGTCTGACCGACCTGGCCACCGGTGTATCCATCAAGGAATACGACCCGGCACAGCTGCAAATGGGCAAGGACTGCGTAACGTTGGCTGCGGCTGTGGGTTGTCCTGCCATCCGTGTTTTCGTAGGTGCCATGGTCGGTCACTTCCATGAGGTGCCCCAGCAGGACGAAGCTGGCATTGTGCGGCTGCTGACGGAGCTTTGTCCCTACGCTGCCGAACATGGGGTACAGATCTGGCTGGAGACCCACAGCGCCTACTCCACGGGACGTGCCATTCGCCGGCTGATCGATGCGGTGGATGCGGACAACCTCTTTGTCCTGTGGGATCTGATCCACTCCATTGAATATGAAGAAGCACCGGCGGAGACCCTGCGGATCTTAGGCGATCGGCTGGCACACGTGCACCTGAAGGATGGACGACACTCCGGCGACCGCAACCGTACCCAATACATCCACACGGCGCTGGGAGAAGGCGAGATGCCCCTTGGTCTCACCTTGTCGCTGCTGCGAGATGCCGGGTACGATGGGTATCTGTCTTTGGAATGGGAAAAGCCATGGCGTCCGGAGCTGCAGCACTGCTATCCCGATGCAGACGCCACGCTGCTTGCCTACCAGCATTGGCTGGACATGGCAGAGACCAATCTATTGCCACCACTGTCCTCGTCTCTCTGGCAGACCGTGGTACCGGAGCCGAAACCACTGGCAACATTTCTCCGCAGTTCCATGGACTCCCGGTTGAGGATCGATCTGGCCAGCGACAGCTATGGTGTGGGCAAGTGGGTCTGCACCGTTCCCATGGACGAGCACCAGACCTATCAATTCTCCGTTGCCTGCAAAACCACCGAAGCGCCCAACGATGTGTATGTGCTGCTGACCCAGTTGGATGCACAGGGCAAGCTGCTGATCCGGGAGCATGCCTTGGAAAATCGTCGTGCGGGCGATATGCTGTTCTTCCAGGATACCGTAACGGGGGTGCCGGGTGCCACGCAGTTTCGCCTGGAGCTGTGGTGCAAGGGACGCTATGCCCATGTGGAATGGTTGGAGCCCTTTTTGGTACCACGGGAACCGGTGCCGACCCGAAACGTCAAGCTCGCCATCGGGTACCTGGAGCCCCGGGGAAAGCCGGGGATGACGCTGGCCGACAACCGGAAACGGATCATCGATGTGGTCGATCGTGCCGGGGATGCCAAACCGGACATCATTTTGCTGGGGGAAGCCATGTACGACCGAGGCGTGGATCTGCCGCTTCTCGAAAAGGTGGAGACGGACCGAGGCAGTATGTGTACGCTGCTGCGACAAAAGGCGAAGGAATATCGCTGCTACCTGATCTACAACTTCCACGAATGGGATAGTGGGGAGATCTACAACACGTCCATCCTGTTCGACCGCCATGGCAACACGGTGGGCAAGTATCGCAAGACCCATCTGACCGTCACGGAATTGGAAGCCGGTATGACGCCGGGTGACGACTATCCGGTGTTCGATACCGATTTTGGCCGGATCGGGATGTTGATCTGCTGGGATCACTTCTTCCCTGCCACGGCTGACATTCTGACCGACAAGGGTGCGGAGATCCTGTTTGTTTCCTCGGCCGGAGACGGAGCGGAGCAGTGCATCGCCCGTGCCAAGGACAATGGCGTGTATGTGGCAGTCTGTGGCATGAACATCGAAAATAACTACGGCTGGGGACCTGCCAGAGTCGTCTCGCCGTTGGGAGAATTTTTGGCGCAGGGTGACGAAGACGGTGTGCCGGTGGTCTGCACCATCGATCTGAACGAGAAGGTGCGGCGGTATTGGTTGTCCGTAGGTCCGGCTGATGCACAGACCCGTGGGGTATATCGCTACGAGAAAAGACATTCTTTCAAAAAATAATTTTGTAAGCCGATTTTGTACAGGAAAACGCAGCCGCTTTTTCTGGCTTTTTACCCTTGATTTTTGCAGTTTTCTATTGCATTTTCTGTGCAAATCTGCTATACTTTTTACCGATACCGTATGTTTGATCGCAAAGGAGAATTTCATATGAACACAAGAATGGATCGCAATCGACTGAACATTGGTGCCTACATCCTGCAGCCCTATGCACGCAGTGAGGCGCACATCCGGGATCTGGCCGCATCCGGTGTGGATTTTGTGGTATGCATGGAAAACGACCGGGCCGCATTGGATCTCTTTGAAAAATACGGCGTAGGGGCCATTGTGACCGGTGTGGTACCCGGCTGGTGGGGTGGCAACGGTGACAACGCCGGAAAGCTGGCTGCCAACAATCCGCTGGAAAAGTACGACGCTGCCGCCGCCAAGTTCGTGGATCACCCTGCCATCTGGGGCATTGACGTGGGAGACGAACCCTCGGCACTGGATTTTCCCCACTACGGCAAGGTCATTGACCGGGTGGAAAAACTGTTCCCCAAGCAGTTTGCCTACCTGAATCTGTACCCCAACTATGCGTCCGTTTCCCAGAACAACGCTGCGGAGACCGTGAACCAGCTGGGTACGCCTACCTATGCGGAGCACATCGCCAGATATTGCGAAAATGTGCCCAGCGACTACATCTGCTACGACTTCTATCTGTACTCCATCAATGTGACCAAGCACTATGAAAACCTGCGGATCGTGGCGGATGCCTGCCGGAACACCGGTCGCAGTATGTGGATCGTGCTGCAGGTGAACTCCAACCGGGAAGCCGAATGGATCACCGAAAACGAGCTGCGGTTCCAGGCGTACACGTCCATGGCCTTCGGCGCGGAAAACATCATTTGGGCCTGCTACACCGCCGGTTGGTGGCACAATCAGGTGGTGGACAAGGAAGGCAACAAGACCGAGCAGTACGATAAGATGACAAATGTCAACCGGGAGCTCCGCACCATCGGCGAGACCTATATGCGGTATCGCAACGTTGCCACCCATTTCATCGGGTTTGCCGGAAACGACGACATGGCCGCCGTTCACCAGGAGCCCATCGATGCCCTGAACACCGGTGTGTTCTTTGACGTACACGCCGACAATGCGCCGCTGGTGGCAGGACAAATGGTCTCTCGCACGAACGATGGTGCCGTGGCTCTGATGCTGTGTGCCGCCGACGATCACCACGACAAGGACAACAAGCCCGTCACCATCCGGTTTGGCGTCATGGAGGGCAAGAGCGTGCAGGCGATCGGTGGTTCCGGGAAGCTGCCGCTGCTCCGGGAAGCCGACGGTACCTATGCTGTGACGATCCACTCCAACGATGGCGTGCTGATCACCGCACGATAAATCCATAGGCATAGCAAAAGAGGTTACATCGATGTAGCCTCCTTTTTGCTATGGTCAGATCCTTTTATTCCTTTATTCTTCCATGTGTTCTTCTATGTGTCCCTCGCGGCGCCAACGGTTTCTTGCTTCGGTGGGCGTCAGCTTATACAGCTTTTGGAAGCATCGGTTGAAGGTGCGGATGGAAGGAAAGCCACACTGCATGGCAATGGTCGTGAAGGAGTCTTCGCTCTCCACGACACGGTGCTTCACCTGCTCCAGCCGATACCCGTTCAGGTAGCTGAGAAAGGTCGTGCCGGTCACACGCTTGAAAAAATGCGCAAAATAGTACAGCGACATATGGCAGACGGCGGCAGCATCCTCCAAAGAGATGACATCCTGATAATGCTCTGCCAGATATTCGTTGAGAGTCTTGAGCAGCTCGATATCCCGGTCATGGGCCAGCATACTGTCCTGGGTCACGGGACGGACACCGGGCAGTCGGGCCAGGCGAAGCAGCAGTCCATCGGTAGCAGTGCGCAGGGCAAGCCGTTTGAGTGGCAGCTCCTCCGACAGTCGATCCTCGTCGATCAGCTGTTGGATGCTGTCGGCGATCTCCTGGTATCCCACTTCTTGGGGAGACAGCACAGACCGGTCCCGTTCCACAGCCGAAAAATCGAACAGTGTACTGAGTATCTTCAGAATGTACAGCTGGGAATGCTCTATGGTCTCCAGGCTGTGAATCTGGAAAGGACGCACCACGGCAATGTCCCCTGTATGCAGCTCCGTACACTGCCCGTCCACGGTCAACCGCACCACGCCGTCCAGCAGTACCACGATCTCCAATTCCTCGTGATAGTGGGCACAGTACTGGATATCGGTCATCTCTGTATCGATATAGGGTGCGTCTCGCTTGGCACGGTGTATCTCTTCGTAAAAGGAATGCTCCATGACGCTCTCTCCCAATCTGTAGTTTCGTGTACACATTATACACCAAAAAGCAAGTATTGTCTATAGCTGTGGCAAAAATAACATAGAAAAAGTCGTGACACCATGCTATAATGAAGGCACAAACCCAATACGTCTGTTGAAAAAATCATGGCATATCCAAAGGAGGAAGCCCTATGACCTGTTTTGATTCTATTCCCACCATTCCCTACGGCGGACC
>CAZLED010000023.1:0-32205 GCA_964558485.1 uncultured Ruminococcus sp.
GGTAGCCAAGCGTCTTCAAGTTTCGCAGACACTGCATCCGATTCTCCAAGGACAGGCTTGCCGGATGGAGCTTGCTGTAGTGTTCCACGTCGGCGGTCTCGTGCCGCAGCAGGTATCGATCCGCACCGGCTTCCTTCAGTTGCCGATAGCTGTCGTAGCTGCGTTCCCCCAGGGAAAGGGTGATGGCGCAGTCGGGGTAACGCTTTTTGATCTCCCGGAGCAGCGGCACCAAAAAGGCATCGGTAAAGCTGCCGTCCTCGCCGCCTTGCATTACAAAGGTGCGAAAACCAAGCTCGTATCCTTCGGCACAGCAGGCCAGAATATCCTCCGCCGTCAGCCGGTACCGGTCGCATCTGTCATTGCTTCTCCGGATGCCGCAATAGTAGCAGTCGTTTTTACAAATGTTCGAGACCTCGATCAGGCCACGGATGTAGATATCGTTGCCGTAGATCTTTTGCTTTTCCACCAGTGCCAGCGCCGCCAGCAGTCCGGCCGTATCGGGGTTTCGGTGGCAGAGCAGGGTCTCATATTCGGAGAGGGTCAGAGAATGGGTGTCACGCAGCTGGTAGATCAGGGATTCGATTTTGTTCATATCAGGTATTGGTTTCTCCTATTGCATTGGTTGCAATGGTTGCATTGGTTGCAATGGTTGCAGTAGTTGCATTGGTTGGTGCCGTCTTCACGCTGGAAAACGCCGTTTTGACACTGACACCGGGCAGCTTGCCGATCTTGCCGGAAAGGGCCGAGATGGTGTCCTGGGGTGCGTCAATGGCGATGCTGATGATGCTGATGTTCTTCGGCCGATAGGGAATGCCCATGCGTCCGATGATGTATTCGCTGTATTCGTGGAGAATGTGGTTCAGCGTCTCCGTCATGTCCCGGGACTCCACGATGATGCTCATGACTGCCACACGTGTTTCCATATGCGCTCCTTTCTATCCGACAAAAAAAGCCATGCCATCGTTGGAAGGCACAGCAAAAAACATATGCGAAAGCATATCCTATGCGGAGATAAAAATCGCCAAAGGATACAGTTCTGCTATCGATTTTTCGCAAGCCTTTCACGCAGATGCTTCTTTATGTCAGGGTTACCGTGTCAATGCCACCGTGTCAATGTCACATCTTTTGTCTGTCTATATGATACACCATCCGTCGGCAAATGTCAACCGGTAATTTTTATAAATTTGTCACCGAAAAAAGAGCAGCTCCCCACAGGTGTATCGATGTACCCCAAAGGTGTCCTCCAAAACCGTGGTGGCCAGACAATCCTGACGACGGCCGGAAAACGCCACAGAGCCATTTTGCAGGACCACCACATGGTCAGCGATCTCCATGGCCTCCGTCAGATCGTGCAGGATCACCAGGATCGCCTTGCCTTCGTTGTCTGCCAACGTGCGCAGCAGGGTACAAAACTGCCGGCGTCCGGGTGCATCCAAGGCGGCAAAGGGTTCGTCCAGCAAAAACACCGTCGGATCCTGGCAGAGCAGCATCGCCAAAAACACCCGGCATCGTTCCCCACCGGATAGCGTGTCTACCGGGCGTGGCAGAAAAGGATGTACTTGGGTCAGCGCTATGGCGTGTTCCACCTTTTCCCGATCGTGCTCCGACAAGCGGCCGGTGGTGCCCACATAGGGATTGCGCCCCAGTTCGATCAGCGTCTGAGAGGTGAATTGGGTGGACGGCAGTACCTGTGGCAGGATCCCGATCTGCCGGGCTCTGTCCCGGATCGACAAGGCAGCAAGCGATACGCCATCCAATTGGATCGTGCCGGTGTAGGGACAAAGTCCATTCACACAGCGCAGCAGCGTCGATTTGCCCACGCCATTTTGCCCCAGCAGTACCGTGATCCCACCGGTCGGCACGGAGAAGGAAATGTCGTCCAGTACCGTACGACCGCCAAAAGAAACAGTCACACCATCAAAGGTCAGCATCCGGCGCCTCCTTTCGTTGTAGCAGTAAATAGAAGAAAAACGGCGCACCCACCAGAGCCATCAATATTCCCACAGCGATCTCGGACGGGGCAAACAATACACGTCCTAAGAGATCCGATACGGTGACCAAAATGCCACCCAGCAAGGCCGCACCGGAAAGCTGGTATCGTATATTGCTTCCCAAAAGCTTTCGACTCATGTGGGGTGTCACCAGTCCCACAAAGCCCAAAAGTCCCGCATAGCTGACCACAGACGCTGCACTGAGGCTGGCAAGAAGGAGACATAGGGCACGCATCTGCCCCACCGATACGCCAAGGGAAGACGCCATGCTGTCCCCCAGAGACAACACTGCAATGCGGCCGGAAAGAAAGAGCGACACCAGCAGACAACCAAGTACCAGGACGCCCGGCAGAAGCAGCTGCTCCATGGTCACGCCTTGAAAGCTGCCAATGGAGAAGGCCGTATACAGGCTCAGCACATCGGTGTCCAAGGTGGAGAGAAAGGAAATGATGGCTTGAAACAGCGTGGTCACCGCAATGCCGGCCAGCACCACCGTTCCCTTGCTGCCGGTGTAAGGAGACGCTTTTCGGGAGACGGCTACGATCAACAGGGAAGTGCCAAAGGCTCCCACGAACGCAGCCAATGGCAACCACAGCAACGCCATGGGAAAAAACGTCAGAAATACCACCACGGTCAGTCCGGCACCGGCATTGACACCGATGGTATTGGGACTGACCAGCGGATTGCCCATGATGTTCTGCAGCAGTGTGCCGGACAGCGACAGTCCCACACCGGCGATCAGTGCTGCCAGCGTCCGGGGAAGCCGCAGTGCATACAGGATGAACGATACGGTCTCATACCCATCCTGCCTTGTCAGGCCACCAAATAGCTCTGATGCCGAAAAGGATGCACTGCCGCAGAACAGCGACAACACCAGCACCAATACCAGTAAGCCAGTCAGAATGCCGTAGAGCCTGCGCACCGGCTTCATGGGGTCACCGCCGATGCATCTGTTGTCAAAATGTCTGCCAGATATTGGTACGCTTCCAGCCAACGACCGCAGGGCTTAAAGTGGAACAGATCCTTGGGCAGAATAAACACCCGACCTTCCGGCACTGCCGTCAGCTGTCCCCAGGTCTCACCGGCCAGCAGATTTTCCACATGAGTCGTGGCACTGTCTTCGTTGCCCATGAGAGAGAAGAAAATATAGTCCGGATCGGATAGCAAAATCTCCTCCATGCTGAGCCCATCTAGCAGGATCGGTGCATCGGCGGCTATGTTGTGGCAGCCAAATTCTTCCAGCATGGCACAGGCAAAATGATCCTCTGCCAGCTTGGCCTTGGTGGACGCATCGGTAGAACCGGCACGCACAAAGAGAATATCCGGTATCACCGCAAAGGATACCGAGGACAAAGTTGCCTGAATGTCGCTTTCCATGGATTTGGCAGCGTCCAGACCGGTGGTGTCGCCGGTGATGGCCGTCATGTCCGCAAGCACCGTCAGATAGTCTGCAAAGGATTCCACGTGGCAGAGCAGCGTATCGATCCCGGCTTTTTCCAGCAGTTCTGCTGTTTCTACCTGCGCCGGAATGTCCGCAGAGGCGATGACCAGATCCGGTTCCAGCGAAAGGAGCAGCTCCACATTCACGGTCTTTCCGGCACCTTCGTCCACCAGTGGCGTATCGTCCGGTGCAAATCCACGCTCCACGGTCTCACCAACGGTGATGTCCACGGTGCCACCAGCGTCCAGCCAGATCTCTGCCAGAGACGAAAACAACACCGCCACCGTCGCCGGCCGTTCCATGGATGCATCAGTTGGTTCTACACTTGTATCACAACCGCACAGCAGACCGGAGAGCAGGAGACCTACCGTGCAAAGGGTCAAAAATCGTTTCATTTCCGCTCCAACAAAGGTGCCGACAAAATGGCGTCCTTGCGGCAAAGCAGATCGTCCGAGAAAATTGCCGCTTCAAAATTTTCCAGTCCGATCCGGTCGATGGTGGTGCCCAGCCGTTCCTTTACGTAGCCGTTTTCCTTGTACCAAAGGTAGATCTTCTCCACCACGTTCACCACTTCGGCTTCCGGCACCGGCCTGGACAGAGGTGTGCCGATCCGTTGTTGTTTGCCCCAGGTACCGCCTACATAGATCTTGCAGACCGCTTCGGCTTCCTTCGGCATGGCACCAAAGGGACACTTGCCCACGCACAGCCCACAGTGGATGCACTTCTCCGGCTGGTACAGCGCTTTGGTTTCCCCATCGGTGTCGGCCTTGGTCGCAGCTTTCACCGGACAAGCCTTTGCCACAGCGCACTTGCCACAGCCACGACATTTGTCAGCGTCAAAGTTGATCACCCGGTTGCCTTCGATGCCCACGTCGTTCAGCGAAGGCTTGATGCAGCTGTTGGGGCAACCACCTACGCCGATCTTGAATTTGTGGGGCAGCTTCACTTCCCGGTATCCCACGTAGAATTTGTCGTGCAGCACCTTCGCCAGCTGCAGCGTATCGATGTTGCCGTAGACACAGGTGGTACCCTTGCAGGAGGTGATGGGCCGCACCTTGGCACCTGTCCCTCCAAAAACCAGTCCCCGTTCTGTCAGATACGCTTCGGCCGCCGGGATCTGGTCAAAGGGAATGCCGGGCACCTCCGCACACTGCCGGCTGGTAAAGATCACCTGTCCGTTGCCGTAGGTTTTGGCACATCCGGCAATGGTCTCCAGCGCATCGGCCGAGAACTGTCCACCGATCGCCACGATCCGACCGGAGAAACGATCCGTTCCCCGGTTCCGCAAAAATCCCCGTCCTTTAACGGAGAGAATATCTTCATTGGTAAGCATATGATTCCTCCATAGGTCAAGTTGTTCCTGCATAGTCCCACAGGAACGATATATCCATTGTACCATATTATGCGCCAAAATGCAAGACGGAGACGCAAAGATCGCACGGTATCACACAGATCTATGGTGAAAAAGTGCAAAAAATCTCTTTACAACGGCATGGATCTATGTTATACTGTAGAAGAAAACGATCCTGCTGCAAAGGAGAAACAGAAGTATGCAAAACGCCTATTTCCATATCGCCATAGACGAGCGCACCGGATACATCACGGCCATCCAAATGCCAAACGATCCATACGCCATGAATTGGTGTGCCGAGGATGGTGCCTGGGGACGGATCCATGGGCGAGAGCTCACCTGCCAGTCCTGCACAATAACGGAAGACCACGCAGAATGTACGTACCAGGGCAAAGGCATATCTGTCCAGGTCCGGCGCTATTTTGCCGAAAACGGAAACCTCGTGGAGCGGTACACCCTGACCAACACTTCGCCCACGGTGTTGTGCATCAATCGAGACAATTTCGGCATCGAATTTCCATTTTCGGATCGCTACACCTACGCCGAGGAATGCATGGTGCGCCGGTGCCATACCCACATTTGGTGCGGCCACGATACCACCTGGATCAATGCATTGCGCATGGGAGATTCGGAGGAAAACCTGGGTATGTTCCTGACCAAGGGCGCCTTCGACTGCTACGAACAAAACGGCTGCAAAAGCAATAACCGAGGCGTCTTCGTCCTATGTCCCACCAGCTTCTTCCTCAAAAGCGGCGAGAGCTATACCTTAGAATGGGAGCTGTTTTCCCACAAGGGCAAAGCGGACTTTCGGGAAAAATGCCTGACCTACGATCGATACATCGACATCCGGGCAGAGCAGTATACCGTGTTCGCCGGGGAACCGATCTGCCTGACCGTGATCTGCCGGGGAGAGCCCACGATCCAATGCCACGGAAAGGTCCTGCCGGTTACCTGGGATGGCAGGGCATACAAGCTCACCTATACGCCAACGGAAGTGGGAGAATACAAATTCATCGTCACCGCAAACGGACAGACCACATGGGCCGAGGTGCTGGTGAAGATCCCCTTTGCCCAGCTGCTGGAACGCCGGGTGCACTTTCTCATTGAGCATCAGCAGTGCCGAGATCCCGAAAGTCCGCTGTACGGCGCCTTCTTGGTGTACGACAACGACTACGACAGTATGTATTTCGACTATGCCAACCCGGATCACAACGCCTGCCGGGAACGAATGAATATACCGCTTTTGCTGTTGAAATATCTGCAGATCCACGAGGACCCGGCGGTGCGGCAGGCCATGGGGCTGTACAGCGATTTTGTGCTGCGGGAATTCTACGACACCGAGACCGGGGAAGTGTTCAACACCATCGGCAAGAACCGGGACCAGCTGCGGTTGTACAACGCACCGGGCGTCATGCTGGTGTTTGCGGAGCTGTACTTTGTCACAAAGGATCCGACCTACCTGACCCACATCGTGAAGCTGGCAGAGAATTACTACAGTATCGGCGGCAAAAAGTGCTACGCCAACGGTCTGGCCATCGGCAAGGTCATGCGTGCGTTCCGCATGGCAGGCAGGGAAGCGGATGGAGAACGGGTGCTGGCGCTGTTCCATACCCACGTGGACAACATCATCGCCAACGGCACGGCCTATCCCAAGCACGAGGTCAACTACGAACAGACCATCGTCACCCCAGCCGTCACCCATATTGCCGAAATGGGTCTGCTGTGCGAAGATCGCCGGGACTACTACATCGATGCGGTACAATGCCACCTGGCCTGTCTGGAACGATTTTCCGGCACCCAGCCCAGCTACCACCTGCACGAGATCGCCATTCGGTATTGGGATGACTATTGGTTCGGGAAAAACCGCACCTTTGGCGACACGCTGCCCCACCATCTCAGCTGCCTGACCGCCAGAGCCTACATCGCCTACAGCCGCCTGACCGGAGACAAGACCTATTTGTCCCTGGCAGAGGCGTGCATCCGCAACTGCATGGCGTTGATCCGGGACGACGGACGAGGCGCCGCTGCCCACGTGTACCCCTATCGGCTGGACGGCAAACGAGGCGAATTCTACGATCCTTGGTCCAACGATCAGGATCTGGTGTTGTACGATGCCCTGTACCTGAACGATGTGCAGGAAACCTTTGCCATCCACTGACCTTTGCGTGACCACAAAAAAAGCTCTTGCTGTCCGGTACCCCATAGGATACCCGATAGCAAGAGCCATTTTCGTTTGGCAGCATTACTGCTTTACATAGTCACGGATCAGGAACGAAATGTCCTTTTCGCATTCGCAGTAGATGGTGTTCCAGTCTACGTTCTTGGCGTGCTTGTGGCGGATGTGGTCACCCAACAGCAGAGCACAAAGGGTAGACTTGGCAGACAGTTCCCAGTCGTTTCCGTTTTCGTCCTTCCCGATCAGACGAACGTCCACATCGACCCCCTGGGCCAGCTGTGAAAACTTCTGTACGTCCCCGATAGAATTCAGTTCAATTGCGCATCTCATACAACGATTCCTCCTTATCAAAAAGCAAAGTTAGTATATCCAAAATTGCCTGCTCTATGCCGTGTTTTCTCCAAAGGTGAGCAAGGTATTTCTACGGATACTGTAGGGCAATCCTATAGTACCTATAGGATTAGACGACGCAAATACCCGTATGGTTCCATAGGAATGAAACTTTTTTTTTCGACCATTTGCAGGATCGTCTTCGCATCGGCCCACATGGCATCACAGGTCTCTCCTTCCTGCAGGACGACCGCTTCGATATCCACGTCCTGCCGAAAGACCCAGACATCCAGAAAGCCGGGAGACTTCCATTCCGGTCGTTCCCGCCGCATGGAGGTAAACAGCACCCCGTTGGCAGGATTCAAAACGATCCCCAGCTCCTCTTTTGTTTCCCGCAGCGCACCGGTCAGACTGTCTTCCCCGGCGATCACACTGCCACCGGTGGGTTCCCACAGCAGCGGTCTCGGCTTGTTCGGCGAACGACGGGAGATCAGCCAGCGGCCGTCCGAACCTTGTATCCACACCTGCACCACCAGATGGTATTCGCCATCGGCTAAGAGCTGTCCACGCTGGATGGTGCGGCCGGTGGGTCTGCGGTCTTTGTCGTAAATGTCAAAAAGCTCCGGCATAGCAGCCTCACATATATTCCCGCAGCCGGAAGGTGGCACCCAGTCCTTCGGCAATAGCACGACAGCGTTCGATATCATCCGGCGGGATCGTCCCTTCCACCACGGTCATGACCACCTTGGGCACATATTTCACGATCTCCCGGGCAAATTTCATGATCCCCATGTAGGTGTCCTCACCGAATTTCGGGTGACAGAGCTTGTAGTAGGTATCCGGGTCTGCTGCGTTCATGCTGATGGAAACGCAGTCCACCAGACCCTTGAAGGCCGGTGCCGTATCTTCGCCTAAGATCAGGGAAGCGTGTCCGTTGGTGTTCACCCGAATGGGCGTGTCGGAAACTTCCCGGATCCGCTTGCAGACCTCCAGCATATCGTACAGACGACAACAGGGCTCGCCGTACCCGCAGAACACGATTTCCTTGTATTTATTCAGATTTTGTGACAGTACATCGCTGATGATCTCCTCCAGCGTTGGTTCCTTTTCCAGCACCAAACTGGCGTACACACCGGTACCGTGATCCCGGATACAGAAATCGCATCGGTTGGTACAATGGTTGGTCAGATTGCAGTATAAACTGTTTTTGATGACGTATGTTATAACCATGTCAAGCCTTCTTTTTGTCGAAATTTTAATGGAGGATCACAGCCCAAAGCATCGGCAGGCGTTTCGATAGGTCAGGTCCGTGATCTCCTCGATGGTCGTACCACGCAGTTCTGCCATGACAGCGGCCGTGTGGCACAAAAAACCAGAGTGATTCATCTCTCCACGATGGGGTACCGGCGGCAGATAGGGTGCATCCGTCTCGATCAGCAGCTGCTCGTCCGGCACAAGAGCACAGGACGCTTTCACCTTGGTGGCGTTTTTGTAGGTCACAGGCCCGGAGAAGGACAGATACCAGCCCCGGTCACAGAGCTGCCTTGCCATTTCCGGACTGCCGCTGTAGCTGTGCAGGATCCCGGTCACGTTGGGATGGGCCGAGAGAATGTCAAAGGTGTCGCCATGGGCATCTCTGTCGTGGATGATCACCGGCAGACCCACCGCTTCTGCAAGGGAAAGCTGCAGATCGAACAGCTTTTTCTGCCGGTCATGCTGCTCCTCGTCCCAGTGGTAGTCCAGTCCGATCTCCCCAATGGCAACGGCGTACGGATGGGCAGAAAGCTGCCGTACCGCATCCAGTGCCGCTGTTTCCTCATCCGGTGGGATCTCCAACCCATCGCAGGGATGGATCCCCACAGCGGCAAACAGTGTCGGATAGCCCTCTTTGCCGTGGTATGCTTCTGCCAGGGTCAGCGCCACCTCCGACGAACGGAGACTGGCACCTACATCGCAGATCCGGGTCACTCCCTGGGTGTAGACATAGGCAAGCGCACCGTCCACACCACCAGGGAATTCTTCCCGAAATCGCCGGTCGTCATAATGGGCATGGGAATCAAAGAACGGCATCGTTTACCGCACCCGTTCGCCCAGGGGCGTTTCCGGATCCAGGAATACCACACGCACCGTGTCTTCCCCGGAGGCCAGGATCATACCGTTGGATTCGATGCCGCACAGCACCGCCGGCTTCAGGTTGGCCACTACGATGATCTTCTTGCCCACCAGATCCTCCGGCTGATACCACTTGGCGATCCCGGAGACCACCTGCCGCTGTTCGTAGCCCAGATCGATTTGCAGCTTCAACAGCTTCTTCGCCTTCGGTACCTTTTCGCAGGCCAGGATCTTGGCGGTTCGCAGTTCTACATTCATGAAATCTTCAATGCCGATCAGGGCACAGCCTTCAGGCTTTTCCACCGGTGCTTCAGCCGCTGCCTTTGCTGCTGCCTCAGCTGCCTTGGCATCCCGTTCTGCCTGGATCTCAGCCAGCATCTTTTCTTCATCGATCCGGGAGAACAGCGGCATAGCTTCGCCAACGCTGCCACCGGCTACCAGACCACCGAAGGTCTGGATGGAGTCAAAGGAACGCACGTCTGAGCCGATCTGGGCAAAGATGGAGTCTGCGGTCTGGGGCATCAGCGAGGTCAAAAGCACGCCGCCGATCCGGATGCATTCCAGCAGATTGTACAGCACCGTCCCCAGCCGACCACGGTTTTCTTCGGACTTGGCCAGGCTCCAGGGCGTGGTCTCGTCGATATACTTGTTGGCACGGCGCAGCATCGTGAATACATCGGCGCAGGCATCCGCAATATGGAAGGTGTCCATGTTGTCGCAGAAATCCGCCACAGCCTTGGCACAAGCGGCCTTCAGTTCCCCATCGGTACCTTCCTCAGCACCGGGTGCGGGGATCACGCCGTCAAAATATTTCTTTGTCATAGCAACGGTACGGTTCACCAGATTGCCCAGATTGTTGGCAAGGTCCGTGTTGTACCGACCGATAACGCCTTCGTAGGTGATGGAGCCGTCGTTCAGGTAGGGCATCTCCGACAGGGCATAATACCGCACGCCGTCCACGGAGAACCGCTTTGCCAGTTCATCCGCATAGATCACGTTGCCACGGGACTTGGACATCTTGTCCATACCAAAGTTGAACCAGGGGTGACCAAAGATCTTCTTGGGCAGGGGCAGATCCAGGGCCTTCAGGAAGATGATCCAGTAAATGGAGTGGAACCGCATGATGTCCTTGCCGATCACGTGTACGTCTGCCGGCCAATACTTCTGGAAGGTCTCCGGCTGTACCTCGTTGGCAGGGTCGTAGCCAAGCGCCGTGATGTAGTTGCACAGGGCATCCAGCCACACATAGGTGATGTGCTTGGGATCAAAGGGAACGGGAATGCCCCACTTGAAGTTGGAACGGGAGATGCACAGATCCTGCAGACCGGGCTTCAGGAAGTTGTTGATCATTTCCTTCTGCCGTGCTTCCGGTTCGATAAAGCCGGGGTGAGATTCCATGTATTCCAGCAGCCAATCGGCGTACTTGCTCATCTTGAAGAAGTAGGCTTCTTCCTTGGCCTTCTGCACTTCACGACCACAGTCGGGACACTTGCCGTCCACCAGCTGGGTATCGGTGAAGAAGGATTCGCAGGGCGTGCAGTACCAGCCTTCGTATTCGTCCTTGTAAATATCCCCCTGGTCATACAGCTTCTGGAAAATGTGCTGGATGGCGGTTTCGTGGTAATCATCGGTGGTACGAATGAATTTGTCGTGGCTGGAACCAAGAGCTGCCCAGACCTCCTTGATCTGCCCGGCGATGTTGTCTACATATTCCTTGGGCGTGATCCCGGCATCGGCTGCTTTGGCTTCGATCTTCTGTCCGTGCTCGTCGGTACCGGTGCAGAAAAATACATCGTAGCCACGCTGTCTCTTGTACCGTGCCACCGCATCGGTCATGATGATCTCATACACATTCCCGAAGTGGGGCTTGGAGGAGGCATAGGCAATGGCAGTGGTTATATAAAATTTTTCAGACATAATGTTCTCCTAACTTATGATAATGGGTGTCAAACACGAACGGCAGCGCACCATACCGTATCGATCACCGGCTGTGTCTTGTCGTTTATCAGGATAAAGTCGGCACGATGACCGGGCAGGATCCGACCGCAGGTGTCCGCAATGCCCAGCATATCGGCAGGGTTGGAGGTGGCAAAGGGGATCACAGCTTCCAGAGGCAGGTCACAGAAATCCATGGTGTTGCATACGGCCCGGAACAGATCCAGCGTACTGCCGGCAAGGGCACCTTCTTCGTTGACGGCACGACCGTTCTTCACAAACACCGGCAGTCCGGCAATGGCATATTCTCCATCGGCACAGCCGGCCGCCGCCATGGAGTCGGTCACCAGCATGAACTTGTCCGCAGGCTTGCACCGGGACGCCATTTTTACGATCGCCGGATGCAGATGCTCGCCGTCACAAATGAATTCCGACCAGCATTCGTCGGAGAGCAGAGAACCAACCGCATTGCCGGGTTCTCTGTGATGCACAGCCTTCATGGCATTGAAGGTATGGGAGAAGGAACGCACGCCCATTTCCACTGCATGACGGGTCTGGGCATAGGTGGCATCGCTGTGTACCATAGCCACGGTAGCTCCACGAGCCACGGCAGCTTTGATGAATGCGTCACCGTTTTCCATTTCCACAGCCGCCGAGATATGCACCGGCAGCGGCAACATCTTGTCGATATAGCTGTTCAGCTCATCGGGATCCAAAGGGGCCAGAAGCTGGGGAGCATGGGCACCACGCTTGCCAGGATTCAGATAGCGTCCTTCCAGATGGATACCGGCGATGGTGGTCATACCGGGGCGCACGTCTCTTTGACCAGCCAGCACTTCCATGGAGTGGGTCAGCTCCTCCGGGGTAGCAGAGGCCAGGGTAGCCATGATGGTGGTGGTACCCGCTTTCGCATAGGCCTGTCGCATGGACATGACAGCCGCCTCGTCAATCTCGTTAAAATCGAATCCTGCCCGACCATGGGTATGCACGTCCACCAGTCCGGGAAGGATGTATTTGCCAGTGCAATCCACGATCTCGGCATCGGGTGCAGAAAGAGCCGTGTCTACCGCTGTGATCACACCGTCTTCTGTAAGAATATCAGCCTTCTGAAACTGACGGCTATCGGAACAATATACCATACCGCCACAAAAGAGTACCTTCATCTGACTACATCGTCCTTTCCTTGTTTTTGAGATGATGGCAAACCTGGAACGCCCAGGCACCATATACATATTATAACAGAAAAACGCCCGATTTACAAGGCGCATTTGCTATGCAGTTTCCACGTTAATCTTGCGCTTTTCTGTGCCGTTTGTGAGCAAAAATACTGAATATGAACAAATCCTGTTCAAAAAGCTGCAATAAAATTGGGTTTCTCTTCCGCCTCAGCAGCCGACCTGCCAGCCTACCCAGCCGTTGGCAAAGGGATCGCCACGCCGCTGCAGCTCGGCAAACATCGTCTTCCCAAGTGCGGCGATGATCTCCTTGTATGCCGGATCGTCGATTCGATTCACCTTCTCACCGGGATCGGCTTCCAGATCGTAGAACTCATCCACATCGGTCAGGTTCCAGATGTATTTGTACTTTTCCGTCCGGATACCACGCTGGGTGAACAGACCAAACTGCTGTCCGTTGGAGGTGAACACCGCATAATCCGGGGTCTCGCTGCCATCGATGTAGGCTCGCACCGAACGCCCATGCCGGGGGAAGTCCGTGGTCACGCCGCAGATGTCCTCGATGGTAGGCGCCAGATCCAGACACTGGCAGGCGAACTTGTGGATATCCCCATGTCCCAGCGCCGGATACCGCACGATCATGGGAATGTGGGTCACACAGTCGTACAGGATGTAGTGCTTGTCCATCACGCCGTGGTCGCCGCAGGTGTCCCCGTGGTCGGCCGTCAGGATCACCAGCGTGTTGTCCAGCTGTCCACGTTCTCGCAGCATATCCAAAATTCGGCCAATGGCAGCATCCGTCTGGGTGATCATGGCATAGTACCGTGCCACCGTGGGTGCAAAATCTGCCCAGCTCTTGCCGGTGAGATGCCAGTTTTCCAGCTGCTTTTTCTGGATGTACGGCTTGTTCTCCAGTGGATCCCCAAAGCCCGGCCACGGCTCCATATCCTCTGCCTTGTACATGGAAGCAAAGGGTTCCGACGGACGGCAGGGCAGGTGCGGATCGGTGATGTCCACCCAGGCGTGCCAGGGCGTGTCCCCACAATCCTCGATGAAGTTCATGGCAGCCTGACAGATCCGGTAGGTCTTGGTGTCTTCCCATGCCAACGGATTCGTGCAGCCGAACCAGCTGTTCTGGTACTCGATGGCGCCGTATTTTTCGCCGATCTCCTTGGCATAGCCGCCGTTGTCGAAGATGGTCTCATAGCCGAAATCCCGTTCGCTGCCCAGAGGAGAAGCGTCCCAGTGTCCGGCGAAACCGCAGCGGTATCCGGCATTTTTCAGAGACGATACCCAGGTGGGTCTGGCCGGATCGGCTCCGTTGGTTTTGATGAAATTGTAATTGAACAGCGCCCCGATGGAGTCCGGCTGTACACCGGTCAGCATGGCTTGACGAGCAGGTGCGCATACCGGCAGCGGTGTAAAGGCATTGTGGAAGGCAAGCCCTTCGGAGGCCAGTCTGTCCATGTTGGGCGTCTGCACCGGACGGATCCCGGCGTACCCCACGGAGTCGTACCGCAGCTGGTCACACAAAATGAATAGTACATTGGGTCTTGACATGATCGTATCCTCCAACCATCAAATGTGAATCAAATGGATATTTATTTCTCCAAGGAATTTAAGATGTACCGAGCGGCTTCCATACCGTAGATGCTGCCCAGCTTGCCGTCTTCCATTCCTTCAAATTCTACAGACACATAGCCGTTGTAGCCGCTTTCTTTGATCCGCTGCAGAGAGGTCCAAACGTCCAGATCTCCCTGGGCCAGAATGGAGCCACGGAGCATGGACAGACCGGAGTTGGTGGAGAACCAGCTGCCAGCGTCACAGCGGAACAGCCCACCCACGCCCGTCAGGCTTGCGGCAGGGCGAATGTAGAAGTCCTTCAGGTGTACCATCTTGGCATACGGCGCACACTTCTGCACGGCCACCACGGTGTTTTCATCCACGCAGGCAAAGTTACCGGTGTCCAGCAGCATCCCGAAATTGTCCCGTTTTACCGCTTCCATCAGCCGGATCAGCCGGTCAGAGCCGTTGACAAAGAACCCATGGTTTTCCACCAGCGTGGTGATCCCGTACTGCTCCGCATATTCGGAAAGCTGACGACAGGTGTCCACGCAGATGGGGAACGCTTCCTCAAAGGCCTGGGGCGTGTTGGATTCCAGCGGTCTGCGGAAGGAGGAAACATCGTGACGCATGAAGGACAGCCCCAGCTTGGCAGCCACATCGATATGCCGCTTCAACCGTTCCACCTCTGCTTCTCTGTCTGCTACAGCCGGCTTCAACAGATCTCCCAGCACCGCATAGTTGGACAGGGGCAGCTCCAGCTCCTTGGAAAGGCTGCGGATCTCTTCCAGCAATGGTTCGTTGAAGGTGCCGGTTTTGTCGTCGTGGAGGGTAAAGCCGAAGGGCACAAGCTCGATGTGTTCCGCTCCCTGCTCCTTTGCAAACCGCATCACGTCCGTCACCGGTAGCAGTCCCGGTTCGATATAGGCATTCATGCTGTAGCTTGTCAGTCCGATCTTCATTCTGTTTCTTCTTCCTTTCGATTTACCATATTGTAGATTTCATTTTTGCTGACCCCACGGGCCTTGGCACAGGCTTTGATGGCCTCCATCCGGGTCAATCCGGTGTTCTCCAGCTGCGCCACGTGTTCTCCCACGTCCGCCGGATAGCTTTCTTCTGCCACCGTCTCTGTTCTGCCCCCGATCACCAGCACATATTCTCCTCTGGGATCGTTTGCCTGATAGTACGCCATAGCTTCACCCAGTGTCGTCCGGTGCAGCTCTTCGTTGCGCTTGGTCAGCTCCCGACACAGGGTCACGGGACGAGCTTCTCCCAGGGTCTTCACCAGTTCTGCCAGTGTCTGACGCAGATGGTGTGGCGCTTCATACAGGATCATGGTGCGGTCTTCTTTGGAGAGGGCTGCCAACCGTTCCTGGCGCTCTTTTTTGTTTGTGGCAAGAAAGCCTTCGAACACGAAGCGTCTGGTGGGCAGTGCCGAGAGGGTCAGGGCTGTAATGGCGGCACAGGCACCGGGAATGGAGGTCACCGGGATCCCACGATCGGCACAAAGCTTCACGATATCTTCACCGGGATCGCTGATGGCTGGTGTACCGGCATCGGTGATCAGCGCACAGGATTCTCCTGCCGATAGACGTGCGGCAATGACCTCACCACGTTCTTTTTTGTTGTGCTCAAAGTAGCTGACAAAGGGTTTGGATATGCCCAGCCGGGACAGCAGCAGGCCGGAATTCCGGGTATCCTCTGCGGCAACAAAGTCCACCTCAGACAGCACCTTGATGGCTCGCTCCGACAGATCGGAGAGATTGCCGATGGGCGTGGCTACCAGATACAGCGTACCACCCAGCACGGCATTTTTTTCGGCGACCACCGCTTCATCGATGGTCTTCATTGGCGTTTGCATTGGCATCGTCTACCCCTTTCTTTCCCGTCTGTGACTGCTGCCGGGTGCCCGGAAAGAGAAATTCCATGGACCCGGTCTCATAGATCCTTGCCATCTCCGGCGTGTAGGTTTTTTTGTCTGCTCCATCGTAAATGCACAACGGCGGCGCAAACAGTGTTCCACCGGCGGCACCTTTTTTTGCTTCCACCAACACCAGACAAGGCCGGTCGGCAGCGGTGGGATACACGAACACCACACGCTTTGGCTCCATATGATGGGTACGCAGAGCAGAGAACAGATCGCATAGCCGCTCCGGTCGATATACCAGCGAAAACGTGCCACCGTGCTTCAGTAGTCGATCCGCCGCACCACAGAAATCGCCGATGTCCCCGTGTACCTCACGCCGGGCTATATTCATGGCAGAGACTGCATTCTCTCTGCCGCAGTCCGCTTTCATGTACGGTGGATTCGTGTATACCACATCCAGCTTCGTTTCCGCTGGGACCTGGCGCACATCCTGACAAAACACCTGCATCCGGTGGCCCAGCCCATTGAGCATGGCGTTCCGGCGGCACAACGTGGCAAACTCCGGCTGGATCTCGTATACATCCACCGTCGCTACTTTGTTTTTCGTCAGTGCCAACAGCGACAGCACCCCGGTACCGCCGCCAAGCTCCGCTGCTTTAGCCTTAGACGAAGGGCGTAAAAAGGCAGAGAGCAAATAGGCATCGGTGCCAAAGGTCAGCCCGTCCACCTTCTGGAGCAGGCGCAGATCGTCGTTGATGGGATCGATGCGTTCGCCGGGCATGGGAAGAAGCAGGTCGTTGTCCATGGGAGCCTCCTGTGATGACAAGAAAAAGGAGGGAGAAACCATCCTCCCCCCAATCTCGATTGTGTTGTTGTTTCGCTCTGTATGCAGATTATTCAGCCTGAGGAGCTTCAACAGGACATACACCAGCGCAAGCGCCGCAGTCCAGACAGGTGTCAGCGTCGATCACGTACTTGCCATCCTTTTCAGAGATAGCTTCAACGGGACATTCTGCAGCACAAGCGCCGCAAGCGATGCAATCGTCACTAATTTTGTAAGCCATAATACCCTCCATACCGGTGATCCCGGTTTTGAAATAAAATTTTTGCAAGACACAAACAGGTTGCACTGCTGTGTTTTGAACGAATGAGATATGTCATGCCTGCTTGCAAACCATAGAAAAATGCATACAGACACAACTGTGCACAGATATTTGCGATCGGTGCCCATATATTCTATCATAAATCGCGCCGAAAAGGAATAGGTTTTGCAAAAGTTTTTTCAAAAAACAGGCTTTTTTCTGTAAAAAAACTGTGTCGGTCCGGGCAACGATCGCTTTTTTGTGGGGAACCCTATTGAAGGTTCATTCTAAGTCTATGCGGATCTGCGCTGGATGGGCGTCTCCTTCTTTTTTCGGTGCACGTATGGGACGGGACAGCGGTCAGTCCTTGTCGGCTTTGTCGTTCTTTCGGTTGTAGGCGTGCTCCCGAAGGTGTTCCCGGTTGCCATCCTTCCAGGTGACATCGTCCCGGTGGAAGACCTTGGTGACCTCGTTCTGCTTGTCCCCCAGCCGTACCTTGATGTAGCCGGTGAGCGGGCTGACCTCTGTGACCACACCTACGCCCTCGGCCGTCTTTACGGTAGAATCCACCGCCGGGGTACGCCGCAGCTCTTCTTCATAGGTCTCATGCTCGTACCGGAGACAGCACATGAGTCTGCCGCAGGTGCCAGAGATCTTGGAGGAGTTCAGGGAAAGATTCTGTTCCTTGGCCATCTTGATGGAGACCTGCATGAAGTCAGACAGGAAGGTGGCGCAGCAGAAGGGACGACCGCAGACACCCAGACCGCCCAGCATTTTGGCTTCGTCCCGGATCCCGATTTGCCGCATTTCGATCCGGGTACGGAACACCGACGCCAGATCCTTCACCAGATCCCGGAAATCCACCCGGTATTCGGCAGAGTAGTAGAACAGCAGTTTGGAGTTGTCAAAGGTGTAGGCCGCATCGATGAGCTTCATTTCCAGGCCGTGGTTCTGGATCTTCTGCTGACAAATGTCAAAGGCCTCGGCTTCCAGCTTCTTGTTGGCCTCATACCGCTCCATATCGGCCGGAGTCGCCACACGGATGATCGTGCGCAGGGGCTGTATGATGGAGGCGTTGGAGATCATGTAGTTGCCGGCGGCTACCAGACCGTATTCCACGCCACGAGCCGTCTCTACGATCACCCCATCGCCCACCTTCAGCTTTGCCTTGCCGGGTGAAAAATAGTACACCTTGCCGGCATCCGAAAAACGGACATGGATGATCTCGGTCATGTTTTTGTCTTCCATGGAAAAATTCCTTTCCTGATCTATCTATAATTCTTGAGATGTATGTTCAATGACAAATATGTTTTGCTTGCAAGAGAAAGCTGGTCATACAGGGAGCGATGGAACCATTGGCGTCCAGTCGGGCCAGCGCCGTGTCACATAGGTCGTATAGGCTCAAAAGACGGCTCATCGAATACTTGCCGGCATCGCTGCAGACCGATTCATTTCCCAACAGAAATTGTCCTGCCACCGCAGCTTGTCGTTTCCGGACGATCAGGTCTCGCAGAGCAGCCTGCAGCATGGTCAGCACCAGACACATTTCCTCTCGCTCCTTGGGCAGCTCCGGCAGACTTTCTTCCAATAATACAGAGGGACGACGGCGGAAGATCCCTTCCAAAAGCTGCAGCGACAGGGCACGCATTTGCAGTGCATGGTCGTCTCCATCGCCGGTCGCCAAAATGAGAGCCTGCCCCAGCGCACCACCGGACAGTACCGCAGCACCTTCCAGACGTTCTGGATCCTTGGGCACCTTGGGTCGATCCGCAAGCCAGTCCCGTACCACAGCCGGTGAAAACAGCTCCATGTGGATCACCGGTGCACGACTTCGTATGGTCTCCAAAAGCGCCATAGGATCCTCGGTAAGCAGCAGAAAGGTCACAAATTCCGGCGGCTCCTCCAGGGACATCAGCAGCGCATTTTGTGCCGCTGGTGTCATGATGTGTGCTTCTTCTATAATGTAAAATTTACGCTCGCCATCGTTGGGTGTCACATACAGATCTTCCCGTATCATTCGGATCTGATCCACGCCAATGCTGGCCTTGTCTTCTTCCCGGGTGATCCACAGCACATCTGCCGAAAGATCGTGGAGGATCCGGTGACAGCTTTCGCATTTGCCGCAGGGCAGCGGAGACGTCTCGTCCATCCGATGGGCACAGACCGAAGCCGCTGCCATGAGCCGGGCTGCTGTTTTCTTTCCACCGCCGACCGGCCCGGAAAGGATGTACCCATGGGCAGCTCGTCCGGCAGCCAGATCCGGTGCCAGCGTTTCCCGGATATAGGCGTTTCCCAAAAGAGAAGCAAAAATGTCCCGCATCGCATATCCTCCATCCAGCCAAAATCCACCGTGTCAGGCAACCTTTGTTGGCATCAAAACATTCGATCGTGCGAATTGACAGCATATGTCGCCACTGCAAATAGATGCCTGCTCACGAATACACTTATTATAGCATAAAACACACCCGATTGTCAAATCTAATATTATAAACGGAATGTGAACAAGAGGTGTGTTTTATGGAAAGATCCTGTTTCCGTCGTCCCAGACCGCTGATTTTCAGCCTGTGCGCCATGGCCTTTTTGTGCCTGGTACTGCTTGTGCTATACGTCCTTGTCGAAAAAGAAAACGAAATGCTGCAGGAAAGCAGGAACGAACTGTTTTTGTCCCTGGCCATGAGCGAAGCAGAAGCGGCAGAATCGGCCTGGCAGGAGAAGCGTCCCACAGCAGAGCTGTATCATCATGTGACAGCTGCGGCCGATTATCTTTCGATGACGACCCAAACGAGCGAGACCCGGGAGATGACCAAGCGTCTGCGCAGTCTGGGCAATTGGCTGCTCAATCGGGAAGAGCCGGAGACCGTGGAAGTGCCCCAAAAGTCCATCGCCTATCCCTGGGATGCACTGCCGCCGATCTCCCGGGACGAGGGCAAAAAAACGGCAGAGACGATCACCCAGACGAAAAACTGTCTCCACGCTGCCGCAGGTCGAGGGTATGTGTACACCTGTCAGAACGTGTATGTGCGGCTCTCCCAGCATGGTGGCATTCCCGTGGAGATCGCTGTGTACACGCCGCCACGGGACGATCGCCCGTATACAGAAGCGGATTGTGTCCGGCGCAGCTCTCGCTTTTTGGAAAACGTCCTGCCACGCAAAATGTCCTGCAGGGATGCCGCATGGATACGCCAGATGGAGACCGGCTATCGGATCGGGTATCCCTGCAGGACAGGTGTGGTATGGGTCGATGTGCGCCATGACACAGGCCGGATTGTGGGACTGCGTTTTTTGTCAGACGCTGCCACTGTGCCAGACACTACTGCCGTGCCAGAACCGGATGCAAATGGATCAGGATACGCTCCACTGGAAGGCCTCTTGATCGGTGCCGTAGAATAGGATGTACCCGGCGTCGATGGTGCCATCCTTGGGGACTGTGATGGTGCCGGTGAAGGTGATGGTATCCAGCCCATTGGCCGTGACCGTAATGCCGTCTGTCTGCGACCCATGATCGGCGGCGGTGAGCTTTTGGGGATCATAGGAAATGGTGGCGGTAAAGGTCAGCTCCACGTCTTCCACGCCGTTGCCGGTAAAGGACAGCAGGGGCATGAAGGTGGACATGGTCTGGTGCGGGATCGTCATGGCGGCGGTCACCGGCAGTGTGTCCCCGGCCTTCTCTGAGACGGTGATCTGGCAAACCGCTTCTGCCACGCCATCGGTCATGGTGAGAGTACAGTAGCCCGACCGCAGCCCCGTGACCAGCAGCCCGGTCATCTGGTTCGTCACCTGGATCACGTCCGGATTCTCAATGGTGTAGGAAAGCTGTGTGCCGATCGCACCATGGTATTCGACGGTCAACAGTACCGCTTCGCCGACCTGCAGCTGCAAGTCGGCGGCAGAAAGGAGCAGTGTCTGCTGTGCCGTCTCCTGTACCTGCACCGTGTAGGTGGTAGTCAGCTCCCCATAGGTCACCGTGACTACCGCTTCGCCAGGCTGAGACAGGTCGGCTGTGGCGGCAAATCCTTCTGTGATGGGCTTTGTGGTGCCGTCTTCGTAGGTGACAAGCAGGGTCAGTCCCGTGGTGTCCAGCACGTCTTCGGGGTTGTAGCTACGCTTGTCCGGCAGGGTCTGCACAGCCAGAGACACGATGGCTGGCGCATTGACGGATACCCGAATGGTATCACTGCAGCCACCGTAGGTCAGGGTGATCACGCATTCACCCACGGTATCCAGAGAACCGGAGAAGGTGATCCCAGCGTCGGTCCATGCCACAGCGGTGGAGGAGCTGCCACGGCTGACGGAAAGCTCCAGTCCGGTCAGATCGATGGCTTCGCCCAGCAGATAGGTCAGCTTCTTCGGCTGTGTCACCACCTGGATGGCCGTGACCGGTGCGTCCTGTACCGTGACGGAAAAGCTGGTGCTATTGCCGCCGTAGCTTACTGTGACAGTCTTGGTGCCGGCCGTGGTGAGATCGCAGCTTGTGGTCCAGCCATCCTGCAGGGTTTCCGTAGTGCCGTCTGTATACTGCACCGACAGGGACATACCTGCGGTGTCCAGCGCATCGCCAACGGTGTATGTGGTACGTGTAGGCAGTGTGCCGACCGAAAGCGAACGGATCTTACGCTCGACCACGGTCACGTCAAAATTGGCCGATACTCCCTCGACAGTCACCGTGACCCGACTGGTGCCAGCTTTGGCAAAGGAGTATTTTGTCGTAAAGCCGGAGAGCAGGTTTTTGGTGGTGCCGTCTCCATAGGTCACCTTGACTTTAAGTCCGGACGTGTCCAGACTGTCACCGATGTTGTATTGGGTTTTGTCCGGCAGCGATACGATCTCCGCTTTTACAGGACCTGCATCGATGACCTCCACGGAAAACGAGGTCTTGCGTCCGCCGTAGGAGATGGCAACGGTCTTGCGTCCGGTCTCCGAAAAATCGCAGGAGGTCACAAAGCCCTTGGTCAGCACCTCTTCGGTCTTGTCGCTGTAGGTCACCCGAATGGAAAGCCCTGTGGTGTCCAGCGCTTCCAGAACCTTGTAGGTGGTCTTTGTCGGCAGGGTCTCCACGGCAATGGAACGCACCGTAGGCAGCCCGGCACTGACGATCAGGGTCACGCTGGTCCCTTCGGCAAAGAAATAGTTTTTGTCATCGCTGTAGCCGGTGTATTGGATCCGCAGCACCGTGCCGGCCGCTTTTTCGTTTGTTTCCTCCTGGATCACACAGCCAAGACCTGCATTTGCCAGGGCTTTTTCCATTTTCGCCTGGTTTGCGGCCATGGACTTGGCAATGGTCACATAGGTCTTTTCGGTCTCCGGATCCGCTTCGGTCAGGTGCACCAGATATAAGGAGACCCGGTTGTCCTTCTTGCCCATGACCAGCGTGTCGCCAGCTTTTGTGCCGGTCAGGATCCCATCGGCAGAAATATCCACCAATGCCGTGTCCCCTTGCCAGGTCATGCCTTCTGTGTCGGTGTTGCCAAGAGCCGGCAGCGAGATCTTTTCCCCGACCACGCCATCCACCACATAGGGCAGCCGCTTGTCGTATTCCACCTGCATATGCATGACCACCGTTTGTCCGGCCACAGATGCGGTCACCACGGCCGACCCGGCAGACCGTGCAGTCAGTGTGCCGTCCTCTGTGACTGCGATCACGGCCGGATCGGTGGTGTGGTAGATGGCCTTCGTATTTTCACCCAGCTCCATGGTGTAGGTGTCTCCCACGACCATGCGGATCTCCGAACGATCGTTTTCGATTGTGGGACCACTCTGCCAGCCATCACCACCGGTACCGGTCGGTTCACTGATCGTCAGCACCACCGTCTCTCCATAGGCAAGTGCCGTCCCAGCCACCGGAGATACCGATGCCACAAGCCCTTCTGCCACGTGGGACTGATAGGCGTACTGCACCGTAAAAGAAAGCCCACAGCCGTACAGCGCAGCCTCTGCCTCAGTCAGGGTCAGAAACTGCACGTCCGGCACATGGGTCTCACTGCTGCCAGCACTGACTACCACATAGCAAGGACCATTGGCGGTGTAGGAGGAACCAGCCGCCGGATATTGGGACAGGATCTCACCAGCCGGTCTTTCGCTGTAGATCCGGTCACTGATGAGCAGTTCATGGCCGGAGAGGGTCTCGGCATAAGGCAAGCCCACCAGATCCTCCATGGTCACCGTGTTTTCTGTGTCCGGATCTGCCATGGAAAAGGTATCGGGATTTTCCACCACCGTCAGCGTCACCAATGCCGATTTGGTCAGCGTACCGGCAGACGGAGACTGGTCGATCACAAGCCCGTGGGGACGAGAGGTGTCCTTTTGCCATTCGATCACCACCTGTCCCTGTACCTGCCCGGCCGCATTGGTGAAGTGGGTGCGACCCAGCAGACAAGCAGCCCCTTCGGCCGTCATACCTGTCAGGTCCGGCATGGAAAAGGTGGGCGTTTCTCCATTGATCGTGATGTGCATGGTGCCGTCCTTATTTTCCTCAGCGACCACCATTCCCGGCGCATAATTGTCCTGAAGCGTGCGTCCGGTCACCAGCCAATCCTCATCGGCGTCCAGGGCAGCATAGGGCACGGACAGCAGGGAAGTGGCAGCACCCGGCAGATCGGTGATCCGGAACAGGGACGTGAGAAAGATCACGCAGCAGCCCAGCAGTAGGAGTATCCCCACCAGTAAGATCACCAACAGCACCTTCACGCTGGGACCATGGGGCACCGTTTCTTCGATTTCTGAATCATCCAAATCTTCCACGTTCTCTTCGTCCCAGGCTTCCGCTTCGTTGGCATACGACCGGGCATCATCCTGTGGTACAAGCGGTGCCTTGGCTGCGCCTTGCTCGACTGCGATCGGTTCTTCGTCACCCATATGCGGTTCTGTCGGTTCCTTTTCCAGAAGATCAAGATCCATCAGTCGTGTGGCAGCATCCTCCGTATCCGTATCTGTGGCAAGCGGTGCAGCAGTGTCCCCGGCAGCAGTTTCCATCGTTTCTGCGGAAATGGATACATCGTCTGATAGAGTGCCGTCAGATGAAGTGTTGTCAGGCAAAGTATCGTCGGATATTTTTTCATCAGACGACACTTCATTGGTTGAAATTTCGTCCGGAAGGATATGTACCAAATATACTGTCCCGTTGGCTGGGAATACATCGTAAATATGGGAAGCGCTGTCCTGGATCCGGTTTCTGCCGTCTTCCAAAATATGCAGACAACGGGCAGCAAACCGATCGTCTCCCTGTACCGCTACGTCTCCTGGGGCTCTTGACCACATATGGTCCGCATTGGCCGGCAGATATTCCAGTACCTCTGCCGGAATGCGCAGCTTTTTATCCAGTGCGGTATATACGATCCCACCGGTGGTGTATCGGGCAACATCGTGCAGCACATAACGACCTTCCAATATATAGTCCTTCGGCAAAGCATACGGCCTTATCATTCTGTTAGCCTCCTTTGTCAGATATCCATCGTAGTGTTTCCATCCACAATAGACGATACTACAGAGAAAAAGTTCACAGCTTCCGGCGATTTTTTTTGCGTTTTTTATGAAAACTTATCCATGAGCGTCTTGACAAATGCGGTCGGATATAGTACAATATGGGCATCTAAAAACAGATATACTGCATAGAAATCTATAGAACAACGGGAGAATGTACTATGAAAATGCGTAAAATGGGTAAGCTGGGTATCGAAGTATCTGCGTTTGGCGTGGGCTGTATGCGGTTCCCCATGAAGACAGTGGACGGCGTGGAGGTCGTGGATGAATCCATTTCTACTCCGGCTATCCGCTACGCCATCGACCACGGCGTAAACTACATGGATACCGCCTACGTGTACTCCAACCAGAAGAACGAGGAAGCTCTGGGACACGCACTGCAGGACGGCTACAGAGAAAAGGTGTACGTGGCCACCAAACTGCCGACCTGGGCCTGCAACACCCGGGAAGACATGGACAAGGTCCTGCAGGAATCCCTGACCCGGCTGGGCACCGACTACATCGATTTCTACCTGATCCATGCACTGGGCAAGGATAGCTGGCAGAAGATGCTGGATCTGGGCGTGCTGGAATTCCTGGACACCGCCAAAGCCGATGGACGGATCCGGTATGCCGCTTTCTCCTTCCACGACAACTACGAGACCTTCGAATCGATCCTGAACGCCTACGACTGGGATATGTGCCAGATCCAGTTCAACTTCATGGACATCGACAACCAGGCTACCATCAAGGGTCTGAAGCTGGCAGGCGAAAAGGGCATTCCGGTGGTGATCATGGAAGGGCTGCTGGGCGGCAAGCTGGCAAATGCACCGGACAATGTGCAGGCGCTGTACGACAGCTATCCGGAAAAGCGCTCTCCTGTGGAATGGGCGTTCCGTTGGCTATGTAATTTCCCGGAGGTGGCCACCGTGCTGTCCGGCGTGACCAATGCGGAAATGACCCAGAACAACATCGAGATTTTCGACCGCTGCGAAGTGGGCTGCATGAGCGAAGCAGAGCTGACCCTGATCGACAAGGTGCGTGAAGCCTACCAGAGCCGGATCCGTGTGGGTTGCACCGGCTGCCGGTATTGTATGCCCTGTCCCAACGATGTGGACATCCCCGGCATCTTTGGCACCTGGAACGACCTGAGCCAATATGGCAGCAAGCTGGCCGGCAACCACAGATACGCCAGAATGCTGGCAGACGGCCATGGTGCGGACAAATGCATCGGCTGTGGTGCCTGCGAACAGGTATGTCCCCAGAAGCTGTCCATCATCGAGACCCTGAAGCAGGCGCACGAGGAAATGTGCTGAAGCGGCTCGGCTATCGATACAGCGACAAAAGGGGCTTGAATATGGGATTTTTCATGGATAGATTGTAAATTTTCGCCGATTTTGCGAAAATGACTTGTATTTGTAACAAATGATAAATACAATATAGTCAGAGATTTTTGCCTGACCGCCATTTCGAGCTTCATGACAAATGAAAAACGAAGGGCCTACGGAGCAGGTATACCTCCTATGGAAAGGACATATTGCGATCTATGCGTGAATTTTGGAACGATAACGGAAAGACCGTCACCAAGCTGATCCTGAATCAGTTCGGCGCAGCGGTCATGGGACTGATGATCACAGCGGCTGCTGCCACCAATCCGACCTTGAAACTGTTTGCCAGCCTGTTTGCCACCGGTTTTTATCTGGTGCTGCAGTACATGGTTATCTGGGAAAAAGGCGGACAGGAGCGGATCCGTGTGGACGGTGGACGTGCCAAGTGGCAGCCGTACAACGGACTCAAAATGGGACTGCTTGCCAACATCCCCAATATCCTCTTTGCGGTGCTGATCTGCATCGGGTACATCTTTGGGAAAAAAGGTGGAATGTTCGAGATGGAGTGGGCCGGTAATATGTACGGCATCTTCAACGCCATCGGTCGTCTGTGGCACGGTATGTACATCGGCCTGATCCAGACCTATTCGCCCAATAACCCCATTGCCTTCCTGCTTGTGATCCTGCCGTCCCTGTTCACCTGTACCTTCGGCTATTACCTGGGTCTGCGGAACCGTCGGATCCTGTCCATCTTTGAGCTGAATCCGCCGAAGCAGAATAAGGACAAGACTAAACCGGATCAAAAGCCCAAAACCAAATCGTAAAAAATGGACCCGTCTGTCCCACGTTGGCTGACGGGTCTTGCATATCTTACCCCCATTTGGCATAGAAGTGGAACAAAGGGACAGCGATCGGTCTGCTGTCGTGGAGAAAAGGGGTGTGACGATATGGGAGCAGATCTGCGGCTTTTGCGGCACTTGCGCACCGTGGGCATCTATCTGTTGGCACTGGTTCTGCCAGTGTGCATCGCTGCCGGGATCGGTACAAAGCTGGTGGAGGATGCTGTACCTGTGGTGTCCCTGCCGAAGACCGACCCCATCGTGCTGGTGCTGGATCCGGGACATGGCGGTGAGGACGGTGGCGCTGTAGCAGCCGATGGTACCAACGAAAAAACGCTGAACTTAGCGGTGGCTTCTCGTATGGAGATGATTGCGGACCTGCTTGGCTATCCGGTGGTGATGACCCGAACCGAGGATACCATGCTGTACGACCGGTACGGCGATTTTCCAGGTGGCGGCAAAAAGAAATCCTACGACCTGAAAAACCGGCTGCGGTTTGCCAGGGAAGCCGGAGATTCGCAAGCCGGGGCTTCGGTGTTTTGCAGCATCCACATGAACCAGTTTCCCGACGCCGACTGCCGTGGACTGCAGGTGTATTATTCACCCAATACCACCGATAGTGTGCGCTATGCCACCGCCGTGCAGAACTACGCCAAAGCCTACTTGGATCCCACCAACCAGCGACAGATCAAAAAAGCCACATCGTCCATCTACCTGTTGCATCGGATCCAGACTCCGGCCATTCTGATCGAGTGCGGCTTTTTGTCAAATCCTGTGGAATGCGAACGACTGAAAGACGAAGGCTATCAATTGCAGCTGGCGGCCGTGCTGGTGTGCGGCCTGTGCAGCAGTATACCATAATAAGTCGGGACAGAACAAAATAAAGTGAGAACAAATTATGAAACAGCCTAAGAAAGTATATGTGTGCAGCGAATGCGATTACCAAAGTGCCAAATGGATGGGTCGCTGTCCGTCCTGCAACGCCTGGAACAGCTTCACCGAGGAGACCTACACAGCGCCGCCGGAGCCGGTCTCCAAAGCCACCGAAGCACGCCGCCGCACCATGACACCGGTGGGTGAACAGGAAAAAGCCGTGCGGTTCCGGGATATTTCTGTGCCGGACTATATGCGGCTGGACACGGGCATCGGCGAGCTGAACCGGGTGCTGGGTGGAGGCCTTGTGACCGGCTCTGTGGTGCTGCTGGCCGGAGAACCGGGTATCGGTAAGTCCACGCTTCTGATGCAGCTGTGCGGCAAGCTGGGAGATCACAGTACCATCCTGTACGTGTCCGGTGAGGAATCCAAGGGGCAACTGAAGCTGCGGTCGGAACGGCTGGGTGCGGACGGAGAAAAGCTGTTCATCCTGACGGAGGTCAACATCCACGCTGTGGTGGCAGAATACGAGAAGATCAAGCCGGACGTGGTGATCGTGGACTCCATCCAGACCATGTACTCCGACCTGTCCTCCTCCATGCAGGGCAGCGTGACCCAGGTACGGGAATGTGCGTCTGTGCTCATCGGCAAGGCCAAGACCGACGGGGCTGCAGTGATCATCGTAGGACACGTGAACAAAGAAGGCGGCATTGCAGGTCCCAAGGTGCTGGAGCATATGGTGGATGCAGTGCTGTCCTTTGAAGGCGAAAGACGGCAGTCCCACCGGATCATTCGTGCCATCAAAAACCGCTACGGCAGCACCAACGAGATCGGTGTGTTCGAGATGACGGATACCGGCCTGGACGAGGTGGAGAATCCCTCTGCCATGCTGTTGGAAGGCCGGCCGGTGGGCATCTCCGGTTCCTGTGCCGTATGTACCATGGAAGGCACCCGTCCCATCATCGCCGAAGTGCAGGCTCTGGTGACGCCCACGAACGCCAATGCCCCACGCCGCACCGCCGATGGTATCGACTACAACCGGATGTACCTGCTTTTGGCCGTGCTGGAAAAACGACTGGGTCTGCGGTTTTCTTCCCACGATGTGTTCCTGAACGTGATCGGTGGTCTGCGTATCGATGAGCCTGCCGCCGATGCTGCCATCGCTCTGGCACTGATCTCGTCTATCCGGGACATCCCGGTACCGCCGGACGTGATCGCTGTAGGAGAGCTGGGTCTGTCCGGGGAATTTCGTGCCGTCTCCGGGATCGAGCAGCGTGTAGAGGAATCGTCCCGGCTGGGCTTTACCAAGATCGCCGTCCCCAAGCGCACGAGCTTGAAAAAGGAGCTGCCGGACGGTGTGGAGCTGATCCACATGGGTGGGATCTACGATGCGGTGCGTCTGCTTGCCAAGGAGCAAGAGAAAG
Source organism: uncultured Ruminococcus sp. (assembly GCA_964558485.1). Lineage (GTDB taxonomy): Bacteria > Bacillota > Clostridia > Oscillospirales > CAG-272 > UMGS1696. Next base: position 28,943 of record CAZLED010000023.1, read on the forward strand.
CGAAAACCGAAGGATAAGGCAACAGAAAACGACCGCCTTGGCGTGGTACCCACCGTGGATACCCAACCAGGACGGTCGTTTTCTACATCTTTGTGTTCTTATTCGATGGTGCAGGAGAAGGAGGCCAGATACATATCGAAGGTGATCGTGATCCGGTAGGTACCTGCATCGATGGCTTCTGCCGGCTTCACAACGATACCCTTGTAATAGTCTCCGTTTTCAAATTCCGGGTGCGATTCCATATCGATGGTGCCATCCATGGAGTAGGCCTCACCACCGCCGGATATGCCAACCGCACAGGGGTCGTCCGCCAGATACCGCACATTGTCGTCTGTGAAGGGCACCACAAAGGCACCCAGCGCAGCGTCATAGACAGCAGCTTCTTCGTCCACCGTCAGTTTCTGAAATTCGGTAAAGGACGCCTGTGTCTCCGGCTGTGTCTCCGTTTCGGTCTCTTCGGTCTCCACCGTTTCTACCGTCTCTTCTGTGGTCAGGTCTGTATCTACGTAAAAGGTTTCTTCTTCAGCTGCACCGCAGGCCGTCAGACCCATCGCCAAAAGCAGAGCGGTCAATAGGATATAAGCTCTTTTCATTTCTGTGATCCTCCTGATGCTTCATTTCCTATAATAGTATACCATATTTTTCGCCGGGAATATAGCGGATTTTTTGAATTTTTGGTGCCTGTTTTCCGGACGAACGAAAAAAATTTCGGTGAAAACCGCAGACCCTCTTGCAAATCGGAGAAAAGATTGTTATAATGGAACAAACACAAAAAACCTTGGTACAAAGGAGTTTGCTATGGATAAGAAAATTGGCTATGCCGTGGTGGGGCTGGGCGTTGGCAAGGGACACTGTGACGGTGCCATCGCCTCGGAGTACGCTGACCTTGTGGCCGTATGCGATCTGATCCCGGAGAAGATGGAGAAGATCGCCGCCAAACAGCCGGGTCTGAAAATGTATACGGATTTTGCCGATCTCATCGCCGACCCGGATGTGGACATTATCAGCATCTGTCTGCCCTCCTCCATGCACGCAGAATTTGCTGTCCGTGCGATGGAAGCCGGCAAGCACGTGCTGGTGGAAAAGCCCATCGACATCCACGTGGAGGATGCCATGAAGATCGAGGAAGCCAGACTGCGTACCGGTAAAAAAGCAGGCGTGATCCACCAGAACCGCTTCAACCGGGATATGCTGCCCATCAAGGAAGCCGTGTCGTCCGGCAGGATCGGCAAGGTGTTCCTTGGTACCTTCGCCGTCAAGTGGTATCGCACCCAGGCCTACTACGAAGGCTGGCACGGTACCTGGGACGTGGACGGCGGTGGCTCTCTCATGAACCAGGCCGTGCATACCGTGGACCTGATGCAGTGGCTCATGGGAGACGTGGCCTCTGTGACCTCCCATATGGGCATCTACGACCACGAGATCGATACCGAGGATATGACCGCTTCTCTGATCAAATTCAAGAATGGCGCCGCTGCAACCTTTGTCAGCACCACCTGCGCCTACCCTGGCATCTCCACCGACATCCAGCTGTATGGCACCGGCGGCACCATCGAAGCCGACCAGGACGTGCTGAAGACCTGGAAGATGAAGGAATTCGACGAGGATTTCGCCGCCAAAATGGGGATCGATGCCTTCGACGTGGAGGAGGAAGAAGCGTGGATGCTGGAGACCTACGGCAAAGGCAACGGCCCCATCACCCAGGCAGATCCTTCCATTTTGGTGGGACACCGGTACATGGTGGAGGACATGATCTGCGCCGTGCGGGACGACCGTGACCCTGCCATCCTGCCCCTGGAAGCCATGAAGAGTGTGCGCATCGTCAACGCCGTGTACGAATCCGCCAGAACCGGCAAGACCATTGTTTTTGATTAAACCCATTGCAATAACAAAAACTGCTCCGTGGAAAGTCCTGCGAAGCAGTTTTTCTGTATTGTAAGTTACAGCACCACAATGCGGTCATCATAGGCCACATCGATCCCGTGGGCAGCCAGCACAGCGGCGGTGTCCTCGTGGGTCGTGGGATGCAGCGTCCGGGCCAGGTGGGAGACCATGAAGTTGTCACAAGCCCCACGGCTCTGGAAGGTGGCTTTCATTTCAGCGACCATGGCAACGTTGTTGTGCTCAAAGATCCGGTAGTCGCCGGCGATGTCGCCAATGGTGCAGTCGAAGACCATCAGATCAAACTTTTGCTTCAGCAGAGCCCAGGCCGTCTCGTAATACAGCCACGCACCGTCACAGCCGTAGAAGAACCGCTTGCCGTCCGCTTTGCTCTCGATCACAAAATGCACCGCATCGGTCACGGTACCGTGGTGGGCGGCGTAGGCGGAAATGATGTGGTCCTCCGTCTCCCAGGTCTCTCCGGCAGCCATGGGATGGAACAGTCCAGTCGGCAGGGAATCGACAAACGCCTGGTTGTAGTGGTCGCTGTGCCGATGGGTGTTGATCACATGGGTACAACCGTCCAGCAGTGTGGGGCAGTGGAAGGAATCCATGAACTCACGAACGCACGGACCCGGATCGACCAGCAGGCAGTCGTCCACCAAAATGCTGGAGAAACGCCGGAAATCACGAGAGGTGTTGGGGTGCTGGATGTCCCAGTCGGCAGCGCCTGTGCCTAAAAAATGGATCTTCATAATAGGATCGCTCCTTTGCATGAGAATTTTCACGATGGGAGAGCGCTCTCTCCGTTTGCTCCATTATAGCACATTTGCCGCCGAAATGGAATCACTTTTGCAAAAATCCTGCCTGTTGCCACAAAAAAATGCGGATCTCCGAAATGAGAGTATCCGCATTTTTTGTTTGTCGTATGTAGATCAGTCGTTGTTTTCGTCGTCGGTCAGAGAAGTGGCACTGTGTACCAGCACGGTCTGGTCATAGCAGGTGAACATATCGTCTACCTTGGCACGCTCCGGCTTCTTCGTGAACAGGCTCACGATGGGCACAAGGATCAGCCCCACCACCATGGCCAGCACACCGGCGTTGATGGGAGAGGAGAAGTAGCTGGAGATAAAGGGAACGCCCAGCGCCGTGCAGAGCATATTGGCCAGCATGATCCCCACACCGGAGATAAAGCTTACCCAAACGGCAGCCTTGGTGATATTCTTGGAATACAGGCTGTACAGGTAAGGCGCCAGGAATGCACCGGCCAGCGCACCCCAGGAAATGCCCATGAGTTGTGCGATGAAGGTCACATTGGACTTGGTCTGCACGATGGCAATGGTGGCCGAGATGGCGATGAATACCACCAGCAGCAGCCGGAT
>CAZLED010000024.1:0-32029 GCA_964558485.1 uncultured Ruminococcus sp.
GCACCATCAGGATCACGTAGTAAAAATGACCGCACAGCTTACCGGTGCAAAGCTGTTGCAAAAAGGTGAGAGGTGTCAGCGAAACAGCACCGGTCAGGCACAGGTACACGGCAAACAGGCAGAACACCAGCACATAGGGCAGCACCACACGGTATAGCCGCTTTTTATAAAAGGACAGGGTCTTTTGCTTGCCGCCGTGCAGAAACAGCTTGGTGCCGGCCAGAAAGAAAAAGCCCTGCACCACAAAGGACGACAGCCGCCACAGTCCTACGGCAATAAAGTACAGCGCACTGCCCCGGTCGTAGCCGTCCACCGCCTCTGCCAGTACGTGGATGCCCATCACCAACAAACAGAACAGCACATTGCAAATGGTCAGCTCCTCACGCCGCTCTTTGCCGGGATAGATCGTATAGGTCACGATTTCTTGTCTAATAAACATACATAGCTTTCCTTCGGGATCGTATTACGGAATATGATATCGCACGATTTTGTATCGCTGGTATTGTATCATATTTTGTCGGAAAACGCAAGTGGGAAACGGATTTTTCCCAAAGAGCTCCGGCAAAAAACAAAAATTAGTATGCATAAAAAGCAGGTGCAGGTCGCTCTCTTGCAAGCGGTCTGCACCTGTTTCGGTTTCTTATGTATCGATCACTTTTCGTTGGCGTCCTTGTGGTCGGCCTTCATCTGGAAGCTGACGGCTTCGTCTCCGTCACGACTGGTGCCAAAGTTGTAGTCATTGCCAGGCAGTACGGCGTTCAGCACGATACCGGCGATGGATGCGCAGGCCAGAGCGGACAGGGTGATGGTCAGAGAGCCAATGCCGAAGGACACAGAACCCAGACCCAGGGCAGACACCAGGATAATGGCGGCGATGATCAGGTTCCGGCTCTTGGTGAAGTCCACCTGATTTTCCACCACATTGCGCACACCCACAGCGGAGATCATACCGTACAGCATGAAGGAGATACCGCCGATGACAGCAGAGGGGATCAGGCTCACAAGGGCTGCGAACTTGGGAGAGAAGGACAGGATAGTGGCGATCACAGCAGCGATGCGGATCACACGAGGGTCATAGACACGGGACAGCGCCAGCACACCGGTGTTTTCGCCATAGGTGGTGTTGGCAGGACCACCGAACAGGGCAGCGATCGAGGTTGCCAGACCGTCACCGGTCAAGGTACGGTGGAGACCGGGGTCGGCGATGTAGTTGCGACCTACGGTGGAGCTGATGGCAGAGATGTCACCGATATGCTCCATCATGGTAGCCAGAGAGATGGGCATGATGGCAACGATGGAGGAGACCACCAGAGAGGTATTGCTCCAATCTACGCCGCCGAATACGGTGTGGCTCCACTTGATGGGGAAGCCGATCCATGCTGCGTTCTTGAAGTTTTCCAGAGCGGATACGGAGAACAGCTTCATGCTTTCGTTGCCGGCTACGGTGATGTACTGAGCACCGTCGGAGGCCGTGATGGTCTCACCGCAGATCAGAGCCAGGATGGCAGCTACGGCGCAGGAGCCTACCACACCCAACAGAATGGGGATGATCTTTGCCATGCCACGTCCCCAGATGTTGAAGGCGATGACGATGACCAGTGCGATCAGGGCAATGCCCCAGTTGGTCTGACAGTTGCTGACGGCAGAACCGGCCAGACCCAGGCCGATAGCGATGATGATGGGACCTGTTACCACCGGCGGGAAGAAACGCATGACACGCTCTGCACCGGCAAATTTGATCAGTGCCGCTAAAATCAGGTAGATGACACCGGCACACGCCACGCCCAGACAAGCGTAGGGCAACAGCTGTTCATTGGTCATGGTGCCGTTGCCAGCCAGAGGAGCGATGGCACCGTAGCCACCCAGGAAGGCAAAGGACGAACCGAGGAACGCCGGTACCTTCATACCGGTGATCAGGTGGAACAGCAGCGTACCCAGGCCGGCACACAGCAGCGTCGTTGCCACGTCCAGTCCGGTCAGCAGCGGTACCAGCACCGTTGCACCGAACATGGCGAACATATGCTGGAAGCCTAAGATCAGCATCCGGGGAATCCCCAGCTGTCGGGCATCGTAGATACCTTCTGCACCGATCTGCATTTTTTCTTTAGCCATAATGAACCTCCTGCCGTTTTCGCGGCGAATAGAATTGTTGACACTAAACAAATAGAATTGTTGACACTAAAACTGATATACGCCTACTCGCTTTTGGCGCAGATGGATACACCGGTGGAGCCGTCGAATTCCTGTACCCGCACGGACACCACTTCTTCTTTGGACGTAGGAATGTTCTTGCCCACAAAATCCGGGCGAATGGGCAGTTCCCGGTGGCCTCGGTCGATGAGCACCGCCAGCTGGATGGACGAGGGTCTGCCATGGGAAAACACCGCTTCGATGGCAGCTCGCACGGTGCGGCCGGTGTAGATCACGTCGTCTACCAGCACCACACGCTTTCCGGTGATGTCAAAGGGAATGCTGTTCCCTGCCACACGGATACCGGCTGGGATCTCCGTCAGGTCGTCTCGATACCGGGTGATATCGATATACGCCACAGGCACCGCCGTTCCTTCAAACTTTTCGATATTGGCTGCAAGCAGGTCGGCCAGCACGGACCCACGCCGCCGGATCCCAATGAGGCACAGGTCTGCCGTCCCACGGTTGCGTTCGATGATCTCATGGGTGATCCGCACCAGGGAACGACGCATGGCAGCTTCATCCATGATCTCCGATTTGATGACGAGCATCGGTGTGTCCTCCTTTCGCATAGGTCGCTGGGGTCGATCGCAAAGAAAAAATCCTGCCTGCCACGACAAGATTTCAAGAAACAACTGACTTTTCGACAAAGTCCTATTATAGAATGAAATCTTTCCGGCATCTCTGTACCGCAAATGCCACCTTGGCACCTGTGAGTCCCCAAAACTCTGTTAAAAAATTTCTGCTATTAGTATACCAAATCATGGACAATTTGTAAACGGCTAAATACGACAAACTTTCCCACGATTTATAGATAGTTTTTACACATTCTCACGGTTACGCCTGGTCATCGGTGGAAAACACGGTTTCATACGCCACACGTTTCTCACCGCTTTTCAGAAAAATAGTGCCGCAATGGGTAAAGCCGTTCTTCGCCAGCATCCCACGCATGGCAAGATTGCCCCGGTGGGTGTCGATCCGCAGACTGGTCTTTCCGGCTTCCTTTGCCTTTTGGATCCCAAAGGCCATGGTCTGCCCGGCGATTCCACGACCCCGGAATTCCGGCGACACGGTGATCCGGTGAATGGCGGCATAGCTGTGGCTGTCTCCGGTACACCAGGCGCCAACAGGTCTTTCGTCATCGCCCACGATCGTGTCGTAGGTGGGCTCTCCGTCAAACAGCAGTGCGAATACCGATGCGATCTGGCCGGGCACATCGGTATCTTCACTGACCCACAAAATGTCTTCTGCAATATCCTTTACGATATCCGCTTTGGCCGGGTAGCCGTTTTGCCACTGGTCGATGCCAAAGGTGGCAATGGCAGCTCTGCCCTTTTCGTACAGCACCTCCAGTGCCGGCACGTCTGCCATGGTCGCCTTTCGAAATGTCAGCATATCTTCTCTCCTTCTGTATTCGAAATTGGTACTATTTTCTAGTCAGCTTGTGCAGACTGGTCAGCTCACGCAAACTTCCTTCTGGCACATGGACTGGATATGCTGCCGGATCTGTTCCATTTCGTCCTTTTCCGGCATGGTGGTGACAAAGCCGTCTGCCTTGCCCAGTCGGGACAGCTTGCCGGTGCCCAGGGTATGGTAGGGTTCCAGATCCACACGGATGATGTGGCTGTATTTGTCGGCAGTCTCCGCAATGGCTCTGTAGTGGTCCTCCTGCATATTGACACCGGGGATCAGGGGACAGCGCAGTACCACATCTACCCCGGCAGCGTCGGCCCTGGCTAAGTTCGCCAAAATCGGTGCCTGGGGAACGCCGGTGTACTTTTTATGTTCGTCCTCACCGGTCACCTTGTAGTCCAGCAGCACCAAATCCGTGTAGGGCAAAATGGAGGTGAACACCGCTTCGGACGCAAAGCCGGAGGTTTCGATGGCTGTATGCAGACCTTGCTTTTTGGCTTCCTGCAGCAGGGCCAGCGCAAAGGCAGGCTGGTATAGCGGTTCTCCACCGGACAGGGTCATGCCACCGCCGCTTTTGTCATAGAAGGGTTTGTCCGAGAGCACCTTGGCGATCACTTCATCCACGGTCTGCCGGGTGCCAGCCATTTTCAGTGCCACAGCCGGACAGACCTCCACGCACTTGCCGCAGCGGATACAGTGTTCTCGATCGTAGATATGCCCTCTCTCTTCCGAAAAAAGGTGGCACTGGTTTTCACAGATCCCACAGGCACCGCAGCCGATGCATTTTGTCCCCTCGAATTCGATCTCCGCCTCTGCCTCCAGTCCTTCCGGATTGTGGCACCAGAGGCAGCGCAGGGGACAACCCTTGAGAAATACATTGGTGCGGATGCCCGGTCCGTCGTGGATCGAGAATTTTTGTATATTGAAAACGATACCGGATTCCATTTGGGTATCCTCCTTTTTTATCTAACAATGGCGCTATTTACCGGCGGATGTCTCCATAGGCGTATACACCATCGGGCAAATGCGGTTCGGTGCGTCTGCCGTCCAGGTGATAGCCTAAGAAGCCTTCCAGTACCACCGAGATCGGTGCGCTGGCCCACGGGTGACACAGGGACGTGTTCCACTTTTGTTCCTTGCCCCAGGCTTCATAGCAGGTGGTAGCGCCTTCTTTCACCATGTTCATCCATGCCTTGTCACAGGTCAACAGGTCGTAGGCCTCGTTGTAGTATCCGGCACGGCACAGTCCGTGGAGCTGGAAATAGGTCACGTACACACCGGCGCATATGCCCTTGCCGATCACAAACTGCGCCACGTCCCCTTCTCTGCCGTCCGGACAAATGCCGTAGTACAGGGGAATGCAGTTGGACTGCAAGGCGGCGTGGGTGGTCTTGGTGCTGTCGTGGTAGTGCCCTTCTGCTGCATCAAAGAATGCCGCATTGAACGCAGCCTTCACCCGATCTGCCAAGGGTTCGTAAGCAGTACCGGCGATCCGACACAGCTCCTCGTAGCCGTACAGACAGCCCGTCCAGAAGGCATTGAGCACGCAGTGGGGACCCTTCTCCGGCGTAGGTTCCAGCACAAAATCGTAGCCGTCCCGCAGGTTCTTCGGCCAGTCCACCAGATTCCACATGGTATCCAGCTCGGTCAGCAGGCCATCTTTGTCCATGAAGCCTTTGAAATAGTCGATCATCCCGGTCAGCGTTGGCATGGCAGCACGGAGAAAATCCACGTTGCCGGTGAAATCGTAGTGACGCTTCAGCAAGATGGGCAGCTGCAGAGAGTAGTCGGCGATCTTCTGATCCAGTGCACCGGGTGTCACGGCACGAATACCGGGGAAATACCGTGCCGAATCCAGCTGGGCAATGATGGCTCTTTCCAGCATGGTCACGTCTCCGGTGAGCCACAGATGAGAGTGGGAGGTGATGGTCAGGTCTCCGGCGTATTGTCCCTTTTCCCGGGACGGGCAATCCATGAAGATCTCCTGGGAACCCACCTTCACGCCTTCTTTACAAATGGCAAACACCGCTTCCAGTCGAGGATCGTTGGTCTCCAGACGGCAGTGGTCGTAGTCAAAGGGTGCATATCGGGCGTCTGCCGTCACTTCCCAGGCAGGAGCGCCGGACAGTGCACAGATCTCCACATAGCGAAAGGTTTTGTAGTCGTACTGTCTGACGGTATTCTTGCCTTCTGCCAGCGTGAGCACTTCTTCGTAGGTGCAGTTGCAGCGCATCTCGTACCGCACGCCACTTTCTGCTACGGCAGCGTCGTAGTCCACGTCACCGATCAGCTCTTCTCCACAGCGGACGCAAACGGTGTCGCCGTCGTGTCCCACCAGGGTCAGCTTCACGTGGGCAGCGATCTCACGGCCAAAGTCGTACAGCATACCGCCGTGGGGACGCTTCTCTCCATCCGGCAGCAGCATCCACTCTTTTTCCGGCTCCATTTCCGTGATGGCAATGGTGAAGGTCGGCTTGTCTGCCAGGGTATAGGCATGGGTCACATCCTTGGGCAGCTCGGCAGCTTTTTCCGTGGTACCAAAGGGAATGCGCAGATCCATGTCTTCCAGAAACTGGGTGTGATAGCCGGTGTGGCGTTTGGCGGTGTAGCGTTTGTCTTCCTGACAGTCCCAGCTGGCATCGGTGGCGGTCAGTACTTTTTCACCCTGGGTCAGCTCTGCCAGCAGTCCACAGCGCAGGTCGGCACTTTCCCACACCCGGTTGTACAGACCCTGGTAATACACATCGATGGTGATCGTATTGCTGCCACGGCGCAGGTACCCGGACACGTCCACCTGGTTCCAGTCATACCGGAACAGGTACGATGGCGCCGGTCCCTGACACACGTACACGTCATTGATGGACAGCACATAGTAATCATCGGCTGTGATGGACAGTGTGCAGTCCTTGGGGTCGTCGATACGGACGGTCTTTGAGAAACGATAGTGTAGATTCTGGTACGCCTCCGGGCTATCCTTGGGATCCGGTTCTGCCATGGGGATCACGTGGGCAAACAGCGGCGGCGTGATCCATTGGGCTTTTTCGGGAAACATACGTGTACCTCCTCAATGTTCGTCAGCCGCCTTACTGTTCGTCGGCAGCAAAGATGGTGTCCTCCAGCGCAGCGCAGAGCCAATGGTACACCGGCAAATGCAGCTCCTGTACCATATAGGTCTCGGTCTGGGGCACACGGATGGTCACGTCACAAATGGCAGACAGCGCCGATTCCTTGGCACCGGTGAGACCGATGGTGGTCAGCCCCATGGACTTTGCCACCTTCATGGCGTTGACGACATTTTTCGAATTGCCGGAGGTGGTGATCCCCATGACCAGGTCGCCCGGTCTGCCGTAGCCGTACACCTGCTGGGCATAGACCATGTCGGCGGCAACGTCGTTGTTGAATGCGGTCTGTACGGCGCTTTGGGACACCAGCGAAATGGCCGGGATCCCCCGCTGCAGGTTGGCGGCAAAATAAGCGGCATCCTCCGGGAAGGCGGCAGCAAAGGCGTCTCTGTCCTTTTGTACCGGCGGACGCTTCAAAAGAAAGCCCTTCATCAGCTCTCCCACGATATGCTCTGCATCGGCTGCACTGCCACCGTTGCCGCAGAACAGCATCTTTCCGCCGTTCTGGTAGCAGGTCAGCATCTTTTCGTAGGCAGCTACGATATCCCCGGCGCACACGGTCAGGCAGGGGTAACGGTCTGTCAAAATCTGTATTTCCATGGTATGTATATCCTTTCTTCGTTCAGCGTTGGTTTGTGTCACAGAGTCCAGGTGTGTCCTTCGGCGGCTACGGTCAGGGCTGCAATATCGCCGATGTTTTCTTCCAGCTTGGCAGGCACCACTTCCACGGCGTCATAGGCCAGCGGCAAGCATTCCCGGCGCAGAACGGCCTGCATCCGGTCACACAGCAGCGCACTGTCTCGCATATAAATAGAGCCCAGCACGATCCGTTCCGGGTTCAGCACGTCCACCAGGATCGCCAGGCCTGCACCCAATTTTTCGGCACAAATGTCGTACACGTGAACAGCATCCTCGTGACCCTCTCGTGCGGCTATGGCGATGGAACGGGCTGTGATCTCGTCCATGTTGGCAAGGCTCTCGCAGTAGGAGCAGGTCTTGCCCTGCTGGAACAATTCCATGGCGATGGTCTTGCCGATCTGTGCCAGGCCGCCGCCACTGCAAAAGCCTTCAAAGGAACCTGCCTTGCCGTAGCCCACGGGGCCGTGGTCTGCCATGCGCACGTGACCGATCTCACCGGCCATATCGGAAGCACCGCTGTACAGCCTTCCGTTCAGCACCAGTCCTGCACCCATGCCGGTGCCAAAGGTGAGAAACAGCATATTTTCCGTGCCCACACCGGCGCCGTACTTCCATTCGGCCAGGGCACAGGCATTGGCATCGTTACACAGATAGGCCGGTATGCCCAGCCGTTCTCGCAGCAGCCGGTTGATCTCGATATGATCCCAGCCCGGCAGATTCGGTGGCGACAGGATCACGCCGGTACGGGAATCCAACGGCCCACCGCAGCTGACCCCCACGGACTCGACTTTCTCCGGGCTTTTTTTCGCCAGCTCCTCTGCGGTCTGCAGGATCTTTTGAAGCGTAGTCTGCACGTCCTCTGTTGCAAATTTGATCTTTTCGACGATGGTACCGTCCTTCTTGCCCAGCACCAAGGCGCATTTGGTACCGCCTATATCGATTCCAAGGTACATATTGAACCTCCAGGTATGGTTTCGTTTTCCTATATTGTACCATATTTCCGGCATATTACAAGCGGTTTTTGCAAAATTCCGTGAAAAAACCGCCACTTTCTCCGTATGGTGCCAGAGAAAGCAGCGGTCTTTTCATATTGAAATCCAATTATTTGCAGTTGCAGTTACAGGAATTGTTGCCCAGTACAAAGGATTCGCAGTCTACGCACTGTACCACCGTGGGGTTCTTTTCGTGGGTACCGATGACGACCTTTTCCAAAGAGCAGTAGTTTTCGGTCTGGGCATGGTGGGCACAGTTCTTCACGGAGCAGGAAATGCAGTGGTTCGGCTTTTTGTTTTCCATAATCATACACCTCAGCAAATAGGAATGTGAAAGTCCTCTTTCGTGCAGAGAAGCTTTCCAAAGGTAGTATGACCAAGGAAAACGGCGGTTATGCACCGATGGCAAAAATCATTCGTCAACGACGATCGGCTGCCAGGGGTTTTCGTAGGCCAGCACCGGGATCCATTCCCATTCCCAGGAAGCAACGGCGTCCTCGTCGCAGAGCAGCTTCAGGCGAAAGATGCCGGTGTCCTTCTCCGGAAAGCGTGTGTCGCCGGAAAGAAAGCTGCCAAGAGACGGCACGATCACACCATCGCCATAGGAAACCGGTTCCACCACAGCCGTATCGTGGGAACCCAGCACCAGGTCGGCACCGCTGTCGATCATGGTACGGTAGGCCGTCAGTACCACCTCTGCATCCGGTTCGGCAGACAGGTGTCCATGGGGATACACCACCAATAGGTCGCAGGTCTCTTGGGCGCTCTCCAACCATTCTAAAATACGGGGCAGATCGGTCTCCTCGTCTCGGAAGGAACACAGGTACAGACCCACACGGATGTCGCCTTTTTCCAGATACACGGCCTTTTCGTCGTTGCCCCAGAGAATGCCGCTGTTTTCTATAGCCGTGATGGTATCGGTGTATCCAGCTTCGCCATAGTCCCAGGTGTGGTCGGTGGCCAAAGAGACGACCTCGATGCTGCCTTCTGTCAGGACCTCTGCCCCCATAGCAGGTCCCCGATACCACACCAGCTCGTTGGCGTCCTTTTCCACCGGCGTGTAGTCTCCGTCGCTCAGCACACTGCCCAGGGCACAGACCGTCCAATCGTCTTCCGCCAAGATGGGTTCGACCTTTTCTAAGAAATAGCCCGGTCCTGCCGAATCCAGCAGCGCATTGAAGGTACCGTAGGCACTGCTGCCCAGCATGGAACCGATGATGCAGTTGCCCACAAAGCTCAGCTGCACCACCTTTTGGGCATCGGCAGGCTCCGGGATCCCAACCAGATCCGCTTCCGGTGCAGACTGAGAAAGCACGGTTCCACCCGACTGCATAGGTCTGTAATTTCCACCGGCGAAAAACAGGTTTTGCAGGATCATTCCACCGGTCAGCAGCACCAGCACCGCCACTCCGCCGATCCGTTTGCATAGCATGGCATCCTTGATGGTCACGTCCGTCTCTCCTTCTCTGTAGCTTTTATAGGTAACAGTATACCATACTTTTTTGAAAAAAGCAAGAGGGAGCTTTATTTTCGGACAAGAATACCGCTTACATCTCCCGTTCCCGACGGTAATAGATATAGCTCATCCACACGCTGCCGGCACACCACAGAATCGTCCACAGCATACAGAATACCATGCACAGGATCCCGTCTTCCACAAAGCAGCAGGGCAGCATCGCAAGACCGCACAGTACCATGGTGATCCCGGCGAACCGCTGGCTTTTCTGCCACACCACATCGCTGGCCAGACTCCATTTGGTGCGCAGACCTACCACTGTATTTCGTGTGGCTTTGGGCAGTAGATTGCCAAGCACCACGAACAGTATGCCGGTGACAAAAAAGCTCAGCTGGACGACCCGATCCTGCCAACCTGCCATAGGCAATGGCTCGTCTACAGCACAGATCCCCAGTAGTTGGAAGAATACGCCAAGCACACCCAAAAGGACAAGACTACAGATATTTGCGGTCAGCAGGAGTCTTGCGTGTGCCACGTCTTTCTTCTGCCAATGGGCAAGACCAACGTAGATGGCGCTGATCACCATAGCCAACAAGGGGAAGATCAGATATACAAACCTGCTGCCGACCCGATCGACTCCACCGGATAGGCTATAGTGTACGGGCATCTCGGCCGGTGAGAACAGCAGCAGGATACAGGTGGTGACAAAGATACCGATGTTCAGGCCAAAGATGGTATGCAAGCGTTTCATACAGACTCCTTTCTGGTTTCGGGAAGCGTGGCAGATGCATCGGACAGGCTGGTGATCCAGAGCAGCACTTCCTCCAGCACCGTGGCATTCAGTTCGTAATAGATATACTTGCCCTCTCGCCGATCCCGGAGCAGGTCTGCTTCCTTTAGTAGGTTCAAGTGTCGGGAGATGGCTGGTGCGGACATGGGAAAGTGGGCGGTGATCTCCCCAGCCGACAGTGGCCCGGCTTTTAGAAGCGTCAGGATCTCTCGCCGGGTCGGATCGGACAGGGCTTTCATGGTGGCTTGCATAGACATGGTCGTGGGTCCTTTCACTTAACATTTTGGTTAAATATAGTATAGCACAGACCTGCACCGTTGTCAAGTGGGAAAAGCGCCAAAAAAGAGACCCTCTTGTCATGTGAAAAGGATCTCTTTCTCTATTACAATTCTATCTGCACATCGTTCTCGGCAGCGCCATCCAACAAAGGACGGATGCTTGCTACATACGTCATTACCTGTTCCGGGCAACGACCGATGTAATCTGCCGGGGTGAGCAGTGCTTCCATTTCCGCTTCCGTCATACCAAAGGCGTCTTCCTTTGCCAGTCTGGCAAGCAGGTCGCAGCTTTCGCCATCCTTCATTTTGGCGGTGGCCTCCATGGAGCAGCTGCGGATGATCTCGTGGATCTGTTGTCTGTCCCCACCACGCTTCACGGCCTCCATCATCAGGTTCTCCGTGGCGATAAAGGGCAGGTATTCCCGGACGGTACGGTCGATGATCTTTTCGTTCACGTGCAATCCATCGGTGACATTTTGCGCCAGCCGCAGGATCGCATCGCAGCACAAAAATCCTTCCGGCAGAGAGATGCGCCGGTTGGCAGAGTCGTCCAGGGTGCGTTCCAGCCACTGGGTAGAGGCGGTCATGGGTGCGTTGGCGGCATCGGCCATCAGGTACCGGGACAGGGAGCAGATCCGTTCGCAGCGCATGGGGTTGCGTTTGTAGGCCATGGCAGAGGAGCCGATCTGGTCCTTCTCAAAGGGTTCTTCCACCTGCCGGTCGTGCTGGAGCAGACGAATGTCGTTTGCCATCCGGTAGCAGCTCTGCGCCACGGAGGATAAGGCATTCAGGATCCGGCTGTCCACCTTGCGAGGATAGGTCTGTCCGCACACAGCAAAGCATTCGGTAAAGCCAAACTGCTTGGCGATCATACGGTTCATTTCGTCGATCTTGTCGGTGTCGCCGCCGAACAGATCCACAAAGCTGGCTTCCGTTCCGGTGGTACCACGACAGCCTAAGAAGCGGATATTCTGGATGGCAAAATCGATCTCATCCAGGTCGGAGAGAAAGTCCTGCATCCACAGGGTCGCACGCTTGCCCACCGTGACCAGCTGTGCCGGTTGGTAGTGGGTATAGCCAAGGGTAGGTGTAGCCTTATATTTTTCGGCAAAATCGGCCAGGTGTGCCACGACGGTCAGCAGCTGTCCCCGGAGATAGGTCAGTCCGTCCCGATACAGGATCAGGTCAGCGTTGTCCGTCACGTAGCAGCTGGTGGCACCCAGATGGATGATCCCGGCGGCTTTCGGTGCCACCTTGCCATAGGCATACACGTGTGCCATCACATCGTGCCGCACCTCTTTTTCCCGGGCCCGCACGCAGTCGTAGTCGATATCCGTGATGTGCGCTGCCAGCTCTGCCACCTGTTCCTCTGTGATGGGCAGACCTAACTTCTGTTCCGCATCGGCCAGCGCTGTCCACAGTCTGCGCCAGGTCTGGTAGCGCATATCGGACGAAAACAGGTGCAGCATATATTCCGAAGCATATCGGGTAGAAAGCGGGGATTCATAGCGATCTGTCATTGTACGTTCTCCTGCAGCTTGGCATCGATGGCAGCGGCGGCAGTCTTCCCGGCACCCATGGCCAGGATCACCGTTGCCGCACCGGTCACAGCGTCTCCGCCGGCGTACACAAAGGCACGAGAGGTGGCGCCTGCTTCGTCGGCTACGATACAGCCACGGGCGTTGGTCTCCAGCCCTTCGGTGGTCTTTTTGATCAGCGGATTGGGGGTCTGTCCGATGGCGATGATGGCGGTGTCAATGGGCAGAATATGCTCCGAACCAGCCACCACCGACGGTCTTCTTCTGCCGCTGGCATCCGGTTCGCCCAGCTCCATCCGGGTCAGCTCCACGCCGGTCAGCCAGCCTTTTTCGTCTCCGATAAACCGGGTCGGATTTTCCAGAAAATGGAACTCGATCCCCTCTTCTTCGGCGTGCATGGCTTCTTCGGCACGGGCCGGCAGCTCTTCTCTGCCCCGGCGATACAGGATATACACGTGCTCCGCACCCAGTCTCTTGGCGCACCGGGCAGCGTCCATGGCCACATTGCCACCGCCGAACACTGCCACGTTTTTGCCACAGTACACAGGCGTATCGTACTTGGGGAACTGATAGCCCTTCATCAGGTTGATCCGGGTCAAGAATTCGTTGGCAGACAGCACGCCGTTCAGCACTTCCCCATCGATGCCCAAGAACGACGGCAGCCCGGCACCGGTGGCGATATACACGGCGCTGTAGCCCATGTCGTGCAGCAGCTCATCTACGAACAGGGTCTTGCCAATGATGGTGTTGGTCTCGATGTGGACGCCATACTGCCGCAGCTTGTCGATCTCCTTTTGCACGATGGCCTTGGGCAGACGGAATTCCGGGATCCCGTACATGAGCACGCCACCGGCCGTATGGAAGGCTTCGTAAATGGTCACGTCATAGCCCAGCTTAGCCAGGTCTCCGGCACAGGTAAGCCCGGACGGACCCGAACCCACCACGGCCACCTTCTTCCCGTTTTTCGGCGGCATAACGATCTTATCCTGCGCCTGCCCGTTGGCCATATGGTAGTCGGCTACGAACCGTTCCAGTCTGCCAATGGCGACCGCTTCGCCTTTGACACCACGGACACAGCCGGACTCACACTGCTTTTCCTGGGGACATACACGTCCGCAGATGGCAGGTAGCGCATTGGTCTCGGTGATCTTCTCGTAGGCTTTTTCAAATTCGCCGGCTGCCACAAGGGCAATAAATTCCGGGATCTTCACCGATACGGGACAACCCTTCATGCAAGGCTTGTTCTTGCAGTTCAGGCAACGGGCTGCTTCTGCCATGGCCATCTCCGGTGTGTAGCCGGTGGTCACTTCTGCAAAATTCTGGTTCCGCACACAGGGTTCCTGCTCCGGCATGGGTACTCGCTTCATTTGTTCAGCCATTTTGCTTCTCCCCTCTTTCACAGTTCGTTCTGATGCGGCATTCCCCTTCTTCACAGGCTCGCTTTTCCTGTGCCTTGAACATCTGTTGGCGCTGGATCGCTGCATCCCAGTCGATGAGATGACCGTCAAAGTCGGGGCCATCCACACAGGCGAACCGGGGCTTGCCGTCCACGATCACCCGACAGCCGCCGCACATCCCGGTGCCATCGATCATGACCGGGTTCATGGATACGGTGGTGGGAATGTGGTAGCCTTCGGTCAGTCTGCATACGGCACGCATCATCATAAGAGGACCCACGGCCAGCACCTCGTCAAAGCGTTCGCCATCGTTCAGCAGTTCCCCCAGCCGGTCGGTGACAAAGCCCTTCCGTCCATTGGAGCCGTCGTCCGTGGTGATGATGAGCCGGTCGGACACTGCCTGCATTTCCTTTTCCAGAATGATGAAATCGGTGCTGCGGAACCCGGCGATCATGGTCACATCGGCCCCCATGGCGTGGAGCTTTTTTGCCTGGGGATATGCAATGGCATTGCCCAGACCGCCGCCGATGACAGCCACCTTTTTCAGTCCGTCCAGCTTGGTGGGCATACCCAGAGGACCGGCGAAGTCCAAAATGGTGTCCCCGGTCTGCAGCTGTGACAGCGCTCTGGTGGTCTTGCCTACTGCCTGGACGATGATGGTCACGCTGCCCTTTTCCCGGTCGAAATCGGCCACGGTAAAGGGCACACGTTCTCCCATTTCATCGATACGCAGGATGATGAATTGTCCCGGTTCCGCTTTTTTTGCCACCAGTGGTGCGTCGATCTCCATGAGGAAGATCTGCGGACACAGGTTTTCTTTTCCGAGTATTTGATACGCCACGATGCTTTTTCTCCTTTATCGGATGATGATACTGTCACGTTCCGGTCCCACCGACACATACTGGATGGGGCAGCCGATACGCTCCTCGATATATGTTACATATTTTTGTGCCGCTTCTGGCAGATCCTCCCACCGGCGCACACCAGAGATGTCGCACTGCCAGCCATCCAGGTATTCGATGACCGGCTTTGCCTCTGCCAGGGCACAGGGGAATGGGAAACGGTCTGTATTTTTGCCATCCACGATATACTGGGTGCAGACCGGGATCTTTGCCATACCCGTGAGCACGTCCAGCTTGGTCAGGGCAATGGCAGTGGCATTCTGCACCCACACGCCGTACCGGGTCGCCACCAGGTCCAGCGCGCCGACTCTTCTGGGACGACCGGTCTTGGCACCGTATTCCATACCGGCCTGCCGCAGTGCGTCTGCTTCGTCACCGAACATTTCACTGACAAAGGGACCTTCGCCCACACAGGTGGAATACGCCTTGACCACGCCGACCACATTCTCGATCTTCACGCCCGGCAGACCGGAACCGATAGGTGCATAGGCGGCCATGGTGTTGGACGAGGTGGTATACGGATAGATGCCGTAGTCCAGATCCCGGAGCGAGCCCAGCTGTGCTTCAAAGAGGATCTTTTTGCCACTGTCCTGTGCCGACTGCAAAAATGCACCGGTGTCGCAGATGTAGGGCTTGATCTTTTCACAATAGGTATCCAGCCAGGTCTCCAGCTTTTCCATGGTGTACGGCTGGGCACCGTATACCTCCGTCAGCGTCAGGTTTTTCCATTCCAGCAGATCACGAAGGTGTTCTCTCAGGTGTTCCGGATAGAACAGCTCTCCTGCCAGAATGGTCTTCTTTTGATATTTGTCAGAATAGAAGGGTGCGATGCCCTGCTTTGTGGAGCCGTACTTTTTGTCGGCCAGCCGTGCTTCCTCCAGTGCATCCAGATCCCGGTGCCAAGGAAGCAGCAGAGAGGCACGGTCGCTGATTTTCAGGTTGTCCGGGGTCAGCGGCACACCCTTTGCCATCACGTCCTGCATTTCGCTCCACAGATTCTCCGGATCCAGTGCCACGCCGTTGCCCAGGATATTGGTAACGCCATCCCGGAAAATACCGGAGGGCAGCAGGTGCAGGGCAAATTTTCCTTTGTCGTTGATGACGGTATGTCCTGCATTGCCGCCGCCTTGATACCGGACGACCACATCGTATTGTTCGGTGAGCAGATCGACCATCCGTCCTTTTCCCTCGTCACCCCAGTTGATCCCTACAATCGCACAGTTTGCCATATACATTCCTTCTTTCCAACAATAGCTGTTGTGTAAACCAAATAAGGCAAAGACCTTTTGAGACCCACCCAAAAACGCCCTTGCCTTCACCGATTTGTATTATACACCATCCATCGCCATTTGTCAACAGAAAATAAGACTGAACTCATGGTTTTTTCCGGTACGCTCTGCCGTGGATTTTACCAAGGAAATGCAAGTAGAATGGATTCTTCGCAAGGGTGCTCCTGTCTCCGGGCACTCACCGACAGTCCTGTACGGCTTTGTACACCCGCTCGGCGGCTGCTTCAATGGTGGTGTCGTCTAAGGAAACGATGCAGTCGGCGGCCGCTTCGTATAGAGGAGAGCGCTCGGCGTACAGCTCCTCCAGGGTGCAGCCGCTATGGCAGACAACGCCACGCTGTTCCCAGTTTCCCAGCCGTTTGGCCAGGGCTTCGCAGGACAGCTGCAGATACACCACGATGCCGTTCTGCCGCATTTTGTCAATGGCGTCCCGACGATAGATGGCACTGCCACCGGTAGCGATCACGCAGCTCTCCACCACCAGCGAGGCATTCACCTGGGCTTCTTTTTCCAAAAAGCCATCGTTGCCAAGCGTCTCGATCAGCGCCGGCAGTCGTTTGCCCGTTTGTGCCACCAGCACACTGTCGCTGTCGATATAGCCGTAACCCAGGCGCTTTGCCAACAGTACGCCCAAAGTACTTTTGCCGGAACCGGGCATACCAACCAAAATGATATTTTTCATATGCTTCCCACACTTTCTGTCCATTCGCAAGACCATTATAGCAGATGGCACGCCAAAATGCAAGAGCTCCTTTGGGATTTCCGGCAGAAATGCCGCCGTAATCTTATATTTTCTCTCTTATGCACAGGCCGCATTCTATATCTCCCATTTTTCATGCGTCGGTATCGGATTTTTCGTACTTTTGCACATTGACTTTCTATAGGGCATATGGTATAATAAAATTGTTTTTATATTTTCATATCCACGAAAGGATCGATCTTCATGAAATATTCCTGCAAAGTGATCTGTCTCCTGCTGGCTATGTTGCTGAGCCTTTCTGCCTGCGGCAATGGGACAGAAACCGTCACCGACACCACGCCTGCTGCGGAAAGCGACACCACAGTCGTTACGGAAACCGAGCTGACCGATGCGGTACCGGCACTGGATTTTGAAGGTGCCACCTTCACCATTTCCACCGGCGACCGATATGCCTACGAAATGGACGTAGAGGAGCAGACCGGGGAGATCACCAGCGATGCCATTTACAACCGGAACCGGATGATGGAGGAGCGGTTCAACGTGACCATCGCTTCTCACATGACCGAAAACCCCAGCAACACCGAGCATCCTGCCTTTGTCCGCACCAGCATCATGGCAAACGACCACGCCTTTGACCTGGCCGGGATCTATGTATACACCGCCGGTGCGCTGGTGCTGGAGAACCTGTTCACCAACTGGGCAAACGTTCCCTATGCCGATCTGTCCATGCCCTGGTGGGCCGACAACATCAACAACGCCTTCACCGTAGACGGCAAGCTGTACACCGCCGTTTCCGACCTGTGCGTCACCAGTATGCAGCTGACCTATGCGTATCTGTTCAACCAGAAGCTTGCCACGGACAACGACATCGAGAACCTGTTTGACGTGGTGGACGAAGGTCGCTGGACGCTGGACTATATGTATGACCTGACGGAAGGAATGTATCAGGATGTGAACGGGGACGGTACCGCCGGTGAAGAAGACGTCTATGGCCTGCTGACCGACATGAACACCTCTCTGTATTGCTACCTGGCTGCCGGCGACCAACCGATGTTGTCCAGTGACGGCAATGGGCTGACGGTCCGTCTGGGTGACGAAAAGGCATACTCCATCTTTGAAAAGGTCAACAAGCTCATCAACGAGAGCCAGGGCACCTTCCGCATTTACCACGGCAAAGACGGCAAGGTCTATGACGACAAGTATCCGCTGTTCACCTCCAACCATGCCCTGCTGATGCCGGTACGTCTGGTGGCGCTGTTCAATGAGCTGCGGGACATGGAAGTGGACTTCGGTATCCTGCCCTACCCCAAGTATGACGAAGAACAGAAGAACTACTACAGCTTCTCTCTGGACAACTACTCCGTACTGTGCGTGCCGACGAATGTGGAAAACATCGACATGGTCGGCGCATTGGTAGAAGCGATGTCTGCGGAAAGCAAAAAGTCCGTCATGCCTGCCTACTACGAAAAGGCACTGCAGGGCAAGTACACCAGAGACGAGCGTTCTGCCCAGATGCTGGAGATCATCATGGACGGCCGTACCTTTGATATGTCGATCCTGTACAACGATGCACTGGGCGATATGCCGTATTTCATGAGCTCCACACTGATGAATGGCGAAAGCTACACCTCCAACTATGCGGCCGCCAAGCAAAAGTACGAAAACGGCGCAGCCGAGCTGTATGCCCAGCTGCAGGAAATGCAATAAGCGATAGACCCATGGAAAGGCCCACCGAACCGGCAACCGTGTCCAGCCACAGATTGTGTGGATACGGTTACTGAGCCGATGGGTCTTTTTTTGTCTGTCCGACTCTGTCCGGCGAAGGCGCAAAAAAGCAAAAAGTGCCGTTTTCCAGAAAATCTTTCCGGCGCTTCCTTGACAAATCACGACCGGTGTGGTATACTAAGCACATAAGTTAGACGGCGCTAACCGTAATTGGCGCAGGCTGACTTATGGTATCTGACTGGATCGGCACCATCGTTGCATTGGCTGGATGCATTTTTTGTTGTCCTTCCAGTTAGCTTTTGCTAATTTGGTTAGTTTTCGCTAACTTCCATAAAGGAGCGTGTATTGGTCATGGAAAACGGGATTCTCATTGTGATATTGGTCGCAGCGGCGGTGGCAGCGCTTGTGCCTACGCTCCGACACTTTCGGGGACAAGGTGGCTGCTGCGGTGGCGGTGACTACAAGGTCAAACGGAAGAAGTTGAAAACAGTGCTTTACACCCACACCTTTGCGGTATCGGGAATGCACTGTGCCCACTGCCAGGGACGTGTGGAAGAGATCATCAACGACATGGAGGGGCTGGCAGGTCGTGTGGATCTGCAGCATGGCACGCTGACCATTTCCTATAGCCGGGACGTTCCCACCGAACAGATCGCACCACGACTGCAACGAGCCGGCTACACCTTAGGCAAGCAGATCGACTGACGGGGGTGAAAGAATGGCCACGGTTTCCTTTTCTCCACCACTGCTGGATCAACAGATCTATGGGGAAGCATTGGAGATATTGTCCACCGGACAGGATCGGATCGTGTATCGGCTGCCCGGTTCCGGTACCACTGGCGAAGAGACCCGGATCACGGCGTACCAGGTTTTCCCCGGCATACAGCTGGTGTATCGGGACATCCATTCCCCCAGCTGTACCATCTGCCAGAACTGCACCCGACCGCTTTTGGAGATCAGCCACTGTCGGGAAGGACGGCTGGAATACGAGAGCGGCGACAGCTTTTGCTATGTGATGCCCGGCGACATGGCGATCCTGCACCGGCACGATGCCGCCTACAGCACCCACTTTCCTCTGCACCACTACCACGGGATCAGCGTACTGGTGGATCTGACGGAGGTGCCGCTGTGTCTATCCTGCTTCTTAGAAGACGTCACGGTATCGCCACACGACATTGCGGACAAATTCTGCCGGGAGAGGCCCTTCTTCGTTTGTCGTTCCAGCACGGGGATCGAGCATATTTTTTCGGAGCTGTACCAGGTGCCGCCAGCCCAACAGAAGGGCTACCGCAAGGTCAAGGTGTTGGAGCTGATGCTGTATCTGGCAGCCTTTTCTCCGGCGTTGGATGAGACCAGCCAGAAAAGCTGTTCCCGGACCCAGGTAGAATTGGCCAAGCAGGTCTGCGCCTATCTGACAGAGCACATCTCCGACCGGATCACCTTGGAGCAGCTTTCCGCCATTTTCCATATGTCCGGCACCTCCATCAAAAACAGCTTCCGCTTGGTCTATGGGGAGTCCGTGTACAACTATATCCGCACCCGGAAAATGCAGATGGCGGCGGATCTGCTGCGCTCCACCGATGCCACGGTCTTGGAGATCGCCGGGCACTTCGGCTACGACAATGCCAGCAAATTTTCCAGCGCCTTCAAGGATGTCCACGGGGTCACGCCCCAGGTCTTCCGCACCACCACAACACGATAAGACAATACCGGCATATTTTCGCCCTTTTGCAAACTCTGTCCAAATGGAGTAGACAAAAGGGCTTTTGGGCGTTATACTTATA
The DNA here is from genome assembly GCA_964558485.1 of uncultured Ruminococcus sp. GTDB lineage: Bacteria > Bacillota > Clostridia > Oscillospirales > CAG-272 > UMGS1696. The sequence goes on from CAZLED010000024.1 coordinate 20,216, forward strand.
CTACACTTGGTTCCATTTTCTCTGTGGGATCAAGGATTTTCTATACAAAACAACCAAATATCCATATAGGGTTCATAGAAGGAGGTTTCTCTATGCATTGGGGAAAGATCGCACTGTTTGCCGGTGGGATGCTGTTTGGCACGGCCGGCCTGAAAGTTTTGGGCAGCAAGGACGCAAAGAAGGCATATGCCCACACCACCGCCGCTGTACTGCGGATGAAGGATTCCGTGATGACCACGGTGACCAATATCCGGGAGAATGCCGATGACGTTCTCGCCGATGCCAAGGCCATCAATGCTGCCAGAGCTACGGCAGAGGACGAATGCATCGAAGACTGCTGCTGCGACGACACAGAATGCTGCTGTGCCTGCACCGAAGAGGCAGCAGAGACCGAAGAGAACTGACAACCATAAAGCCGCCTGACTCTCTCCGGTGGCTTTTCCTTTTCATACTTGTGAGGTGATCCAATCATGAAATGTAAGATCCTGCATACCTCTCCGGGCAGACTGCGGATCCATATGGCGCAAAAGCGAATGTCGCTCCATGAAGCCGACCTACTAGAATATTCCCTGCGGCAGGTAGAAAGTGTGACCGATGTCAAGGTGTTTGAGCGCACCTGTGACGTGATCGTGCGCTACACCGGAGATCGGGAGAAGATCCTTGCGGCACTGGCGCATTTTTCCTATGCCAAAGCGGAGAGTGTGCCTTCTCTGGTACCGGAGCATACGGGTCGGGAGCTGAACCGGCAGTTCGAGGACAAGCTGGTGATGACGGTGACGGGACGGCTACTGCACAAGCTATTCTTCCCACCGGCACTGCGAACGGCACTGTGTCTGGTGAGATCCGTACGGTACATCCGGATGGGACTGCGGACGCTGCTTGCTGGAAAGATCGAGGTATCTGTGCTGGATGCGGTGGCCATTGCGGTGTCGATCCTGCGCCGGGACTTCTCCACGGCTTCTTCCGTCATGTTCCTTCTGAAGCTGGGCGAGCTGTTGGAGGAATGGACCCACAAGAAATCCGTGGACGATCTGGCAGGCACCATGGCGTTGCAGGTGGACAAGACCTGGCTGCGCACTGCCGATGGCGAAGAAGTATTGGTACCGGTGCAGAGCGTACAGGCCGGAGACACGATCCTGGTGCGCACCGGCAGCGTGATCCCACTGGATGGCAAGGTCTGCGGCGGCCATGCGTCGGTGAACCAGGCTTCCATCACCGGCGAAGGGCTGCCGGTACTGAAAGACGAGGGCAGCTATGTGTATGCCGGTACCGTTGTGGAAGATGGCGAATGTCTCATCCTGGTGGACAAGGCCCTGGGCAGCGGTCGGTATGACCGGATCGTCCACATGATCGAGGAATCGGAGCAGCTCAAATCCCGCTCCGAAGCCAAGGCTGCCCACCTGGCCGATCGACTGGTGCCGCTGACCTTAGGCGGTACGGCACTGACCTGGCTTCTCACCCGCAATGCCACGAAGGCGTTGTCTATATTGATGGTAGACTTCTCCTGCGCCCTGAAGCTGGCGATGCCGTTGGCGGTGCTGTCTGCCATGCGGGAATGCAGCCGGGCACACATCACGGTCAAAGGAGGCAAGTTTCTGGAAGCGGTGGCCGAAGCAGATACCATCGTATTCGACAAAACGGGTACGCTGACCCATGCGGAGCCTACGGTGGCGGCGGTGATCCCCTTTGGTGGACGACAGGAAGACGAAATGCTGCGGCTGGCGGCTTGTCTGGAGGAACACTATCCTCACTCCATGGCAAGAGCGGTGGTGGCAGAGGCAACCAGACGGCAGCTGCACCACGAGGAACGCCATTCCAAGGTGGAGTATGTGGTGGCCCACGGGATCTCCAGTCTGGTGGATGGCGAACGGGTGTTGATCGGCAGTTACCACTTTGTATTCGAGGACGAAGGTGTGGTGATCCCGGAAGCCGACAGAGAAGCCTTTGCTGCACTGCCGGCGGAATATTCCCTGCTCTATCTGGCCATATCCGGAGAGCTGGCGGCGGTGCTGTGCATTTCCGATCCGCTGCGAAAAGAGGCCGCCGGTGTGATCGAAGGTCTGCGTGCGCTGGGACTTTCCCGAATCGTGATGATGACCGGGGACAGCGAAAAAACAGCCCGTTCCGTAGCCGAAGCAGTGGGCATCGACACCTGGTATGCAGAGGTGTTGCCGGAGGACAAAGCTGCGTTTATCCGGCAAGAGAAGGCGGCTGGCAGACGGGTGATCATGCTGGGAGACGGTATCAACGATTCTCCGGCTCTATCCGAAGCAGACGCCGGGATCGCCATTCGGGAAGGAGCCGCCATTGCCCGGGAGATCGCCGACATCACCATGTCCACGGACGACCTGACCTCTCTGCTGACCCTGCGGCAGCTCAGTCTTTTGTCCATGCGGCGCATCCATAACAACTATCGGTTTATCATTGCGTTCAATCTCCTGTTGATCCTGCTGGGCGTAGCCGGTGTGATACCGCCGACCACCTCTGCCCTGCTGCACAATCTCTCCACCTTGGGTGTGAGCCTGCACAGCATGACCAGTCTAGCTTAGGCTATAGAATAAGCCCGGCATAGCCACACCACAAGCATTGTCTATTTGGAGCCGTATTCTTCCTTTTTGGAGTGGATACGGCTCCCTTTTTTTGGTATACTATTCTCACAAGGCAGCGACCTTGTTTTTGAAAGCACATTGGTTAGCGTAGGCTAACTCACAGGAATAAAGGAGATGAAGGTATGAGCATCGTGATCTTAGGCGGAAATGAATGTATGACGAGGCAGTATGTGGATCTGTGCGGCAAATACAAATGTAAGGCGAAGGTGTATCCGAAAATGTCCAATGGGGTACGCAACATCGGTTGTCCCGATCTGCTGGTGCTCTTCACCGGAACGATCTCTCACAAGATGGTCCACTGTGTACTGGGCGACCTGGATGCACGTACCCGCATTGCCCGGTCCCACAGCAGCTCCATGTCTGCCCTGAAAAGCATTCTGGACGAGCACGCCACCGGAAGATAAAATGCCCTTTGGCGAAGGTTTTACAACAATTATTTTAAGGAAACACGGATACACCTGCATCTGTGTTTCCTTAATCACTATAAGAAAGGCAAGGTTTTTTCACATGAGTAAGATCGCGATCGTGTATTGGAGCGGCACAGGCAATACGGAGGCTATGGCTTCTGCCGTATTGGAAGGCGCAAAAGGCGCTGGTGCCGATGCTGTGCTACTGACGGCGCCGGAGTTTGACGGCGATATGATGGACTCCTTTGACGCTGTGGCCTTTGGCTGCCCGTCCATGGGTTCGGAGGAGCTGGAAGAAGAGGAATTCGCACCCATGTTTGACAGCTGTGAAGGCAAGCTGTCCGGCAAGAAGATCGCACTGTTCGGCTCCTACGGCTGGGGAGACGGCGAATGGATGCGGAATTGGGAAGAGCGTTGCTTAGCTGCCGGTGCTGTGCTGGCCTGTGACGCCGTGATCTGCAACGAAGCGCCCGACGACGAAGCCACTGCCGCTTGCCGGAAGCTGGGCGAAGCATTGGCGTAAGCTGCAAGAGCAAAAGAAAAAGTACCTTTGGATGTTTCGGCACACAAGGGTACTTTTTCTATATCTGTAGTCATATCACTGGATCAGCCGGACACGCTGGTGCAGGTTTTGGATACGCACAACGTCATCGCTGACGGCCTTTTCGCCATCCAGGGACCAGGGCATTTGGGGAACGCTCTGTATGCAAAGTCGATCTACCCGACGAAAGGTGATCATGCCGCAGTTGTAGGTCTGGTTGGTCAGGGCCACTACGCATTCGTGCAGCTCCTGCAGATCCCGTGGCGCCCGGATGAGCATCAGCTCAAACTGCCCGTCTGCCATATCCACATAGGCTGGGTTGAGGGTCAGCACGCCGCCGACGCTAGTGGAATTGCACACGGCACCAAACAGGTAGTCGTCGTCCAGCACTTCCCCATTCTCGCCGATCTCCAACCGGATGCGCTCCTTGCGGATGTTGGACAGCTCCTGGATCCCTTCCAGCACGTACGCCACGTGACCTAGAGCATTTTTGATATTCTGGGGCGTGTTGTAGCTGGCTCTGGTGAAGGCGCCAAAGGAGGCGATATAGGTGAAATACCGTTCGTTCCAGGCACCGATGTCATAGGCAGCAGGTGTACCGTTGGCGATCCGTCGTGCCGCTTCCAGCACGTCTGCGGACAAGTGCAGCGATGTGGCAAAGTCGTTGGTGGAACCGGCCGGAATGTAGCCAATGGGCAGGTCCAGTTTCCCATCGATCACACCGGTCACGGTCTCGTTCAAGGTACCGTCTCCGCCGCAGCACACCACCACATCCATCTCCGCACCCCAACGCTTGGTGGCTTCGGTGGCGTCTCCTCGTCCGGCGGTCACAAACACATGGGTGTCGTAGTCCGCACGGTTAAAAATGGAAATGATCTCTGCCAGATTGCGTACCGCTTTTTTCTGCCCGGCTGTGGGATTCAGGATCAGCAGCAGCTTTTTCATATACGATTCTCACTCCTCATACAATACGATCCTATTCTTATAATAGAGAATATGTTCAGATGCACAGAGACACCATCGTCTCCAAAAATGGCAACTCTGCCGCTGTGGGATCATCGATCCGGAAGGTACAGTCACAGACTGACGCAAAGGTTTTGCCAAAGATCACCTTGGTCTTGCCGCCGCCACAGCAGCCGCAGGTATCCACGTGGGCATAGGCCACATCCCGAATGGCTGGGGAAACTGCCGCATTTGCGTACACATCGTTGTCGTCAGACCACACGGTAAAGTGATGCGCCGGTTCGTCCGGATCGGCGATGGCGATATAGCACACGCACTTGTCCGTTCGGGGATCCTTTACCCAATAGTACCGCTTTTCCCGCCAGCATTCGCTTCTGTCTCGATGAAAGGTCAGTCCTTTCTCACGCAAGAAGGCAACAAAGGCAATTGCTATTTCCGCTTCCTTGAACGAGAGACAAGCGATGATCTGGTTCTCAATCGGTTCATTATCGAAAAGAAACGCTTCGACCTGGTCGCAGATGTCCTGCATTCCCTGGATCGTGGGATGGCCACAGCATTTGTGGATGTCGTACAGTGTGATGTATGCCGTGCCAAAATGTTCACTTGCTGTACGGATACACGCGCCGATCTCCGGCTTCAGCTCCGTGTTGATCAGGGAAATGATGTTGGCATCCGGCAGTGTCTGCTGCAGTCGTTCGATGAAGGTCCAGATGGCAGGGCAGACACAGAACAGGTCCTCTTCTGTGTACGGCGGTTTTTTGTCTGCACCCAGTGGTGCATTGGACCAGCTATCGTTGGTGCCGCCGAAAATGAACACGGTATCGATGTCGTTCTCATCGAAAAACTGCGCTTCTTGCAGCTGCTCCAGCCGATACAGGAAGGAATTGCTATGGGAGCAGTCGCCGTTGTAGCCGGTGTTGCCAATGGTGGAACCGGACCAGCTATCGTTGCGCACCAGGTCCAGCTTTTGCCGCTGACACAGTCTGTGCCACCAGGTCTCCTCCACCAGCCGCACGTCCGTGTTGTCGCAATCTACGTTCCGATAATAGACAGCATACCCGTCCGGAATGTACCCTTCGTAGGTGGAATAGCTGTCGCCAAAGATCAAAATATTGTGTACAGGTTGTTTTAGTTCCATATTGTGCCTCACAGTTTTCTACAGGTGAAATACCAGCGCAGAGCATCTGCAGCCGGTTCGGTAAAATCGAAGGAATCGGTGACGCATTCCACCGTGAGCCCGGCTTCTTTGGTGGCATTGGTCAGTGCCTTTTGTCCGAAGCACCGCTCTCTGGTCACCCCGTCGGTACGCTTGTACAGGCCGTTTGGCTGCTCCTCGAATACGGTCAGGATGAAGTCGCACACGTCACCCTTTTTGTTCAGCCGATTGGACCAGCAGCACACGGCGCCGTCTTCCTCCAACAGATAGTCGTTGTCGGCGTACTGGGTGCGGAATTTGTAGGGCGTGTTCACGTCAAAAAGAAACAGTCCACCGGGATCCAAATACCGGGACACCATGGTGAAGCAGTCTCGCAGGGCTTCCCGATCGGTCAAATGATTGATCCCGTCCAGGCAGCACACGATGCAGTCCACTGTGCCATAGAGCTCGAAATCGGTCATGTCTCCTTGCAGGAACAAAATGTCCCTTCCCTGTTCCCGGGCACGACCTTCTGCCACGCTGAGCATTTCCGCAGAGATGTCCAGTCCGGTCATGTCGTAGCCGGCGTCTGCCAGGGCCAAGGTCATACTGCCGGTGCCACAGCCCATATCCAGTACCAGCGATGGTTCGTGTGGCAGCTTGGCATACCGGCGCAGGTTTTCTGTCACATAGGCTGCCCATGCTTGGTAGTCCACGTCTTCGTTGAGCCGGTCGTACACGGGTGCCAGCGCTGCATATCCGTCAAGCATGGTCGTCCTCCTCTGCCTTCATTTTCGAAAGCACCGAGCTGTAGCCGTCCTGTCCGTATTTCAGGCAGCGATTGATCCGGCTGATGGTGGCGGTGGAAAGTCCGGTCGCCTCGGTGATCTCGGTATATACCTTGTTGTCGGAGAGCATTCGGGCTCCCCACATCCGCTTTGCCATATCGTCCAGCTCCTTGATGGTGCATAGATCCTCAAAAAAATGGTAGCAATCCTCAATGGTCTCCAAGTGCAGGATCGCCGCAAACAAAAAATCCTTCTTCTCGTCTTTTTCCGGTCTCGCCATGTGTTGCTTCTCCTGTCGTTATCGCTGGTACGGCCACCGTCATCCTCCGGAAGCTTTGCCATACCATGTCTGATATCCTATATTATACACGAACTCTTTCACAATGTAAAGTGGTAAATTGTGAAATTACGGAGAAAATTCTGTCACCTGGGCAATTTTGGTGTTTCTCGGTAGGTGGCGGTACTGTCTTTTTTCACCGGAATTCATCTTTCCAAAAATAAATCAAAATTTTTTTGAGAAATTTCAAAAAAGGGGTTGACAAACGGGAGCGAGTGTGGTATACTATAAGAGCAGTAAGGAATGAGGCACTGAGCGGTACGAAAGAAAGCGCAGTCTTCCAACCAAATGCCGGAATGGCGGAATTGGCAGACGCCCGGGACTTAAAATCCCGTATAACGAAAGTTATGTACCGGTTCAAGCCCGGTTTCCGGCATCATCCTTCTGCGAATCAAATATCGCGGGATAGAGCAGTCTGGTAGCTCGTCGGGCTCATAACCCGGAGGTCGTGAGGTTCAAATCCCACTCCCGCAACCAACAAACTCGAAATCGCAATGGTTTCGGGTTTTTCTTTTGCCAAATTGCTATGTGCCCTTTTCGCAGGTAATTTCTGCAGCAGATTTTCGCAGGTAATTTCCACAGAAATTTTCGCAGATAATTTCCGCGGAAATTTTCTGCAAAAGACAGCCGCCAGAAACTTGTATCGACCGAAGCGCTTGTGTGCAGTGGTTCACCGGCAATAGGTATTCGCAAAAAAACAGTACAGCGAATACGGCTGCGTACAAAAATGCGGCACGTATTCCCTGCTGCCCCATCTTAGTTTTTCACGAAAGAAGGCTTCTTATGTCTGTCAAACAAAACCTACATATCCACTCCACCTATGCGGACGGCAAGGACAAGCCGGAGGAGATGATCCAGATGGCCATCCAGCGTGGCTTTGATTCCATCGGCTTTTCCGAGCATTCCTATATGTCCTTCTCCAACTATCCGTACCAGATGACCGAAGCACAGGCACCGGATTACAAAAACGAGATCCGCTCCCTGAAAGCCAAATACGCCGGGCAGATCGATGTTTTCTGCGGTATGGAGCTGGAATTTTATTCCGATGTAAACACCGAAGGCTACGACTATCTCATTGGGTCTGTGCATTATCTGGATTTTGACGGAACGGTGCTGGGCTTTGACCGGGGACTGGAAGAGACGCTGCAGTACGTGGCGAACAATTTTGGCGGCGATGGTATGGCCTTTGCCCGAAAATATTATGCGACCATGGCCAGACTGCCGGAGCGCAAAAACATCGACATCATCGGCCACTTCGATCTGGTCACCAAGAACAACGAAAAGGGCCACTTCATCGATGTCACCACCAAGGAATACATCGACCTGGGCTACGAAGCCATCCATGCACTGCGGGGGAAGATCCCGTTCTTTGAGGTCAACACCGGGGCCATCTCCCGTGGGTACCGGACGTCGCCCTATCCACAGATGGAATTTTTGCGGGAGTTCCAGCGACTGGGCTTTGGTGCGCTCATCACCTCGGACTGCCACGACCGCAACTTCATCGACTGCCACTTCGAGGAAGCAAGAGAGCTGCTGGCCGCTGCCGGGTTCCGCACCAAATGGATCCTGACGGACAACGGCTTTGTTGAGGATACGCTATGAACGCCATTTCCGTCGTCGTTTTGATCTTCTCGCTGCTGGGTGCCGTGGACTGGCTGCTGGGCAACAAGTTCGGCATCGGCAAGGAATTTGAGAGAGGCTTTTCCCTCTTTGGTGCCATGGCACTGTCCATGCTGGGCATGATCGTGATTGCACCGGCGGTGGGCGTGTGGCTGACTCCGGCGTTTGAAAAGTTCTATACCTTATTCGGCATCGATCCGTCCATTCTGCCGGCTTCCGTGTTTGCCAACGACATGGGTGGTATGCAACTGGCCCAGACCGTTTGCATAAACGAAGACATCGGCAATTTCAATGCCTTTGTGGTCTCCTCCATGATGGGCTGCGTGATCTCCTTCACCATTCCCTTTTCCCTGGGTATGGTGCCCAAAAGCCAGCATAAGGAGCTGTTCTTTGGGCTGCTCTGCGGGATCGTGACCATTCCCATTGGCTGCTTTGTAGCAGGACTGGTCTGCCAGATCCCGCCGGGTGCCCTGCTATTGGATCTGTTGCCGCTGCTCTGCATTGCGCTGCTGGTGGGTGCGGCACTGGTCCTGTTTCCGAAGGCCTGTGTGAAGTGCTTTGGGGTCTTTGGGTTCTGCATGAAGGCCATTGCCACCGTTGGCTTCGCCTGTGCCATCTTTACGTTTCTGACCAAGATCCCACTGAACCCCCACTTCGATACCCTGGAAAACGGTGCCTTTATCTGTGTGAACGCCTGCGTGACCCTGTCCGGTGCGCTGCCCTTCATGCACATTGTATCCAAGCTGCTGAACAAGCCTTTGCGCAAATGCAGTGCCAAGCTGGGCATCAACGAGATCGCTGCTCTGGCGTTCTTGGGCAGTCTGGTCACCAATGCGTCCTCCTTTAGTCTGGTGGAAAAGATGGACAAAAAAGGCACGGTGCTCAATGCGGCCTTTGCGGTGTCGGCATCCTTCACCTTTGGCGGACACTTAGCACTGACCCTTGCCTACGACAGCCGGTATGTGCTGCCCATGATCGTGGGGAAAGTGGTCTCCGGCATCTGTGGCGTGGTGCTGGCACTGCTGCTCTACAAAGGCGAAAAAGAACCCGTGCAGGAAAGTACAAAATAAAAGGTGGGTACAACCATGCAAATCCAATATACTGATAAATCCAAGCTGTTCCGGATCCAGACGCCGGAGATGGAATACGCTTTTGCCGTCAACGAAAACGGAGAGCTGGTGCATCTCCATTGGGGCACACCGCTTCTTTCGGCAGACGACTACGGTCTGCTGCTGTCGGATGGCACCATGCGGACCGGTGTTTCTCATGGCTACAATGGCGGCGAATACCGGTTTGGCGCACCCTTTGACTACGCTTCCCCGGCACTGCGGATCCGCTTTCCCGATGGCGTAGAGTCCCTGCGGCTGGTGTATCGCTCCCACGAGATCTTCGCCGACCGGTTGGAGGTGGTACTGACCGATGCGTTCTACCCGGTCACGGTGAAGCTATCTTACCAGACCTTTGCTGACCTGCCCATTTTGGCACGCTCTGCGGTGATCGAAAACCACTGCGATGGGGAGATCGTGCTGCGAACGGCCATGAGTGCGACCTTGCAGCTGCCGCCGATCAAGCAGTACCGTCTGACCCATTTTGCCGGGGATTGGAGTGCTGAGTACCAACGGCAGGAGACGCTGCTGACCCAATCGAAGGTCGTGCTGGAAACCACCTGTCTCACCGATGCGGCGTTCCACATTGTGCCGTTTTTTGCGCTGGATGACGGACACGCCACGGAAACGGCCGGTGAGATCTATTTTGGTGCGCTGGGCTACAGTGGAGATTTCCAGATCATCGCCGAGACCCAGCATATGCAGGAGCAAAAACGCACCAGCGTGACCCTGGGGATCAACGAGCACACAGCGGAGATCCGGCTACAGCCAGGGGAAAGCTTTACCACACCCAAGGCGTATGTCGGCTTTTCCGACCATGGTTTTGCCCACATGAGCGAGATCCTCTACGACTGGCAGTTTGACCATATTCTGCCCCGGACGGATGCCATCGACAAAGCCCATGCGGTGCGACCGGTGATCTACAACACCTGGTATCCCTATATGTTCTCCATCGACGAACAGAAACTCATCGATTTTATCCCCAAGGCAAAGTACATTGGTGCCGAGCTGTACGTCATCGACGACGGCTGGATGCAGGGACGTGTGAACGACAAAACGGGGCTGGGCGACTGGGTGGTCGATGCCAAGCGCTTCCCCCACGGGCTATCGTATATCGCCGACCGGGTACACGAAGCCGGGATGCTGTTCGGTCTTTGGGTAGAGCCGGAGATGGTGAACCCGGATTCCGATCTGTACCGTGCCCATCCGGACTGGGTTTTGCAGGAGCCCAATCGTGCCCTATCGCTGCAGCGTACCCAGTTGATCCTGGATATGTCCCGGGACGACATCACAGACTGGACCATCGACTGGTTGGACAAACTGATCGTAGAGGCAAAGCTGGACTACCTCAAGTGGGACATGAACCGGGAAGCCACCGAAGTGGGTGTGGACAAATGGGAACGTGGGGTCGCCTATCGATATATGCAAAACATTGAGCGGATCTGGAAGCACCTGCACGAGAAGTTCCCCCATTTGCTGCTGGAAAACTGTGCATCCGGCGGTGGGCGTGCGGACTATGGAATGCTACCCTATGCGGATCGAGTGAATCGTTCGGACAATGCGGATCCCATTGACGTGATGCTGCTGCACGAAGGATACACGACCCTGTTCGTGCCCAAGCTGGCCGGTGGTGCTGGCAACGTATCGCCGTCTCCCAGCCATGTGAACAAGCGCACAATCCCGCTATCCTATCGGATCCACAGCGGCATGACCGGGTCCATGAGCATTGGCGTGAACCTGCTGCAGTCGGATCAAGCGGAGTTGGATGCACTGCGAGATGCGGTGTGCCGATTCAAAGAGCTGCGACCGGCGCTGCAGGATGCCTATGTATACCGCATTGCTACGGCCCGGGATAACCCGTATTCGGTGCTGCAATATATGAAGCGGGACCGGAGTCAGTTCACGGTATTCGCCTTTGCCCACGGGATGCACCACTGGGACAAGCAGTTGCCCCGGTTCCGGCTATATGGTCTGGATCCCCAGGCAATCTACCGGAACGAAGAGGGTGTCCGGCTGAGCGGTGCGGCGTTGATGCACAGTGGCGTGCGCATTGCGATGTTTGGGGATACCTACAGCCACATGGAGACGTGGGTACGGGAAGATCGATAAGGACGGTGACAGTTTGATCCGTTAGGGAGCACAGGACGCCGGTCGACGGATCGTTTGTGTACCGGATCGACTGCATTTGCACATTGTAATGTTCAATTTCCGGGATCGTGAAGGTATAGTCTGTACCATAAAAAATGGCATCCCCAGAAAATACAAAACCGCTGTAATCTCCATCCTTGCGAGGATGAAAATTACAGCG
>CAZLED010000025.1:0-31414 GCA_964558485.1 uncultured Ruminococcus sp.
ACGTGGCAGTGTGGGCTCTACCACGGTTCTGCCGGCAGCCCGAGGACGACACATCGGCGTGAACATGGTGCGCATCGGTACCCGGTACCTGCGAGACGCCGGGCTGCAGGAAGCGTTCTTAGGCTACACCTACTCCGGCCTGGACAAGATGTACGGTTACGCCGGCTACCGGATCTGTGTCTACTATATGATGGCACAAAAGAAGCTTTGACCAATGGACTGCTGCGATCCCCGTGGCAGTCTTTTTTTGCGCTGTTTTTTCGCCAAAGGTCAAAGTGGTGACCTTTGTCAATGGAAATCGCCGGATCCAAAAATCTAAAAAAACTTGATTCCGTGAGAAAAAACGAGAAAACCAATAGCCAAATCCGCTTAATCGGTTTTCACCACAGATTTTTGACCAAATTTGACTTTGACCTTTTCTGTCCTTTGGTGTATACTATAGGCACAAGAAAGGTTAAAGAAAGTCAAAGACAAACGATAACCAAAAAAGAATTGGAGGGACGAAAGATGGTGTTGTCTGACCATATTGCCCGGCTCATCGAACAGATGCTGGAGGAAGGAAACGGCCAGGCCGAGGTACGACGAAACGACTTGGCTGCCCAGATCGGCTGCGTACCCAGCCAGATCAACTATGTGATCACATCCCGGTTTACGCCGGAGCGTGGCTATGTCACCGAAAGCAGACGTGGCGGCGGCGGATATATTCGCATCGTCCGGGTGCCCATGACCAAAAACAGTGTCCTGATGCACTTCTTCCACGCCATCGGTGAACGCTTGGAGGAAAACGAAGCCAAAGCCTGTCTCAAGAACCTGGCAGACGGCGGTGTGATCACAGCCCGAGAAGCCAACTTAGCCATGGCGTCCATGACCCAAAAGGCACTGGATAAGGTACAGCCCGACGACCGAGCCGCCGTTCGAGCCGACATCATGCGCCACGTATTGATGATGCTCATGATGTAGGGAAAATTTACCAAATGAAAAAATTATGATATACATGGAGGAATATACTATGCTTTGCGAAAAATGTGGGAAGAAAGAAGCAACCTTTTATTACAAGGAAAATGTGAACGGAACGAAAAAGTCCTACAACCTGTGTGCCGATTGTGCGGCAGAGCTGCAGAAATCCGGTGAGATCCAGGCAAGCTTCGCCGACGATCCCTTTGGCAAGATGATGCATATGTTCGACAACGACAGCTTCTTCGGCGGCAACCTGCTTGGCGGAGAAAGCTTGCTTGGCTCCCTGCTGGGTGCACCCCAAAAGAGCGCCACAAGAACCACAAGGACCTGTCCCCTGTGCGGCAGTACCTTCGGTGACTTTGTGAACACCGGAAAGGCCGGCTGTCCCCAGTGCTACGAAATCTTCGAGAACGAGCTGATGCCGTCCATCCAACGCATCCACGGCCGCTCCACCCACACCGGTCAGGCACCGGCAAGGTTCCGTGTGGAGAACGAAAAGAAGCAAAAGATCGCCGCGCTGGAAAAGGAACTGAAGGACGCCATCGCTGCGGAGGAATACGAAAAAGCCGCCGGTCTGCGAGATACGCTCCGGGAACTCAAAGGCGACACACCCAAGAATACAGACGGCGAACAAACCAATGCGTGAACGAGAATGGTAGAAAAGGAGTGCATGACGATGAAAAATTGGTATGAGATCCCCGGCAACGAAAACGATGTGGTGGTCAGCACCCGGGTACGGCTGGCAAGAAATCTGGCAGACTATCCCTTCGAGCCCAAACTGAGCGAAGCCCAAAGCAAAGAGATCTGTGAGAAGGTAAAGTCCATCTATAGCGATGGCTGGACCTACACCGACTTTGCTGCACTGTCTCCCCTGGAAAAGCAGTCCTACAGCGAGAAGCATCTGGTCAGCCCTGCCTTTGCGGAAAAGACCACACCCTGTGCCCTCTTGACCAAGAACAGCGTGTCCATCATGGTTCTGGAGGAAGACCATTTGCGGATCCAATCCATCTACCCCGGTCTGGCACTGGACGAAGCCTGGCACGATGCGGCCGCTGCAGACGAGCTGCTGGACGAAGGCGCCAACGTGGCCTACACGGAAAAGCTGGGCTACCTGACCCATTGCCCCACCAATCTGGGTACGGGGATGCGTGCGTCTGTGATGCTGTTCCTGCCGGCCTATACTGCCGCACACGGGATCCAGGCGTTGTCGTCCCAGCTTGCCAAGATCGGCTTCACCATTCGTGGGATGTATGGCGAAGGCAGCAGTACGGACGGCTGTCTGTACCAGGTCTCCAACCAGATCACCCTGGGCATCACCGAAGAGGAAACCATTCGCAAGCTGCAGACCGTGGTGGGGCAGATCATCGAAAACGAACGAAAGCTCCGGGAACGGCAGGACAAAGAAGCCCTTGCCGACCGTGCCAGCAGAACCCTGGGGATCCTGCGGTATGCCAGACGGATGGACAGTGCCGAGCTATTGAACCTGTACACCACACTGCGTCTGGGTGCCTCCATGAAGCTGCTGGACAGCATCACACCCACCATGGCCGACACCATGCTCATCGAGGGAATGCCGGCTACCCTGTCTCTTTCTGCCGACGCCAGCGATCCGGCTGCCCGGGACAAGGCAAGAGCCGCACGGATCCAGGTGCTTCTGCAGGAATAATAGTGAATAGTAGGAACGAGAATATTGTCTTCGCTGCCACGGATGGAATCCTGCCAAAGACGTGCATATCTATATTGGCAGCGGAATATACTATAGGAATACTTTCCTAAATACAGCGGTCGGCATGGGATCGTTCCGCTGTATACGTTAAAGGAGTTGATATATATGCGGATCGGATTTACACAGAAGGCACAGAATGCACTGAATCGGGCACTGTATTATGCCTGCGAAATGGGGCACACCTGCGTGGGCAGTGAGCATCTGCTGATGGGACTTTTGGCAGAAGAAGATAGTGTTGCCAAGAGAGTGCTGGAAGAGAGAAGCATCACCTTTGATAAGACCAGAGAGCTGCTGGCGCAAAACGTGGGTACCGGTGCGCCTACCAAGCTGACCGCCGCCGACATCACACCACGGACGAAAAAGATCATCGAAGCCTCTGCCGGAGAAGCCATGGAAATGGGCCACGGCTACATCGGTACAGAGCATCTCCTGTGCGCCATCTGCGGGGAGCCGGACTGCTTTGCCGTCAAGCTCATCCAGGCACAGGGCACCGCAGCCGCCGATATCAAGCGAGACGTGGTGGCATATTTTGGCCAAAATGGCCGCCAAAGTGGTCGCCAGAACGGTGACGGCGACAAAAAGAACGGTGCCGGTGCCACTGATGCAGGCCTGAAAAATGCCCCTACCCTGTCCTCCTACGGCAGAAACCTGTGCGACATGGCAAGAGACGGCAAGATCGACCCCATCATTGGCCGTGACACCGAGACCGAGCGTGTGATCCAGATCCTGTCCCGGCGCACCAAAAACAACCCCTGCCTGATCGGGGAACCCGGCGTGGGCAAGACGGCTGTGGTGGAAGGCCTGGCGCAGCGGATCGCCGATGGTACGGTACCGGATACCTTGAAGGATAAGATCATCGTGACCCTGGATATTTCTGCCATGATCGCCGGTGCCAAGTACCGTGGGGAATTTGAAGAACGCATGAAAAACGTCATGGAAGAGGTGCGCCAGAATCCCGACATCATTCTGTTCATCGATGAGATCCACACCATCATCGGAGCCGGTGGTGCCGAGGGTGCTGTAGATGCCGCCAACATTCTGAAACCGGCGCTGGCTCGTGGAGAGCTGCAGGTGATCGGTGCTACTACAATTGACGAATACAGACGGCACATCGAAAAGGATGCGGCACTGGAACGGCGGTTCCAGTCGGTGATGGTAGGCGAGCCCTCTCCGGAAGAAGCGGAGCAGATCCTGCTGGGGCTCCGGGACAAATACGAAGCACACCACAAGCTGAAGATCAGCGACGAAGCCATAGCCGCCGCCGTAAAGCTGTCCGTGCGGTACATCAGCGACCGATTCCTGCCGGATAAAGCCATCGACCTGATCGACGAAGCCGCCAGCAAAAAGCGTATCTCCCACTTCACACCCACCGACGACGTCCGAGAAGCGGAAAGCAAGCTGAAAGCCGTGACCGCCGAAAAGGAAGAAGCCATCTTAGCCGAGGATTACGAAAAAGCCGCCGGACTCCGGGATACCGAAAAGAAGCTG
This sequence comes from uncultured Ruminococcus sp., assembly GCA_964558485.1. Classification (GTDB taxonomy): domain Bacteria; phylum Bacillota; class Clostridia; order Oscillospirales; family CAG-272; genus UMGS1696. Next base: position 4,172 of record CAZLED010000025.1, read on the forward strand.
ACGGAAGAGCTGGAAGAAAAGAAAAAGAACGCCACTCCTGTGAACAGCGATGCCTTGGTGGTGACCGAGGAAGACATTGCAGATATCGTCACCAGCTGGACGGGGATCCCGGTAAAGAAGCTGGCGGAGGAAGAAGGCACCAAGCTATTACACCTGGACACCATTTTGAAAGAGCGGATCATCGGCCAGGACGAAGCAGTGGATGCCGTGGCCCGTGCCATTCGCCGGGGTCGTATGGGACTCAAGGACCCCAAGAGACCTATTGGTTCCTTCATCTTCCTTGGTCCCACCGGCGTGGGCAAGACGGAGCTGACGAAAGCGTTGGCAGACGTGATGTTCGGGGACGAGAATGCCATGATCCGGATCGATATGTCGGAGTACATGGAAAAGCACAGCGTCTCCAAGCTCATCGGTTCGCCTCCGGGATATGTGGGCTACGAGGAAGGTGGCCAGCTGACCGAAAAGCTCCGTCGGCACCCATACTCCGTGGTGCTCTTTGACGAGATCGAAAAGGCGCACCCGGATGTGTTCAACATCATGCTGCAGATCCTGGAAGACGGGATCCTGACCGATTCCCAGGGTCGCCGGGTAGACTGCAAGAACACCATCATCATCATGACCTCCAACGTAGGTGCATCGGGGATCACCGCACCCAAGCAGCTGGGCTTCACCAGCGACAACGAGGCCGCTGTCCGGGACGAACGGGAAAAAATGCGTGCCACTGCCATGGAAGCCCTGAAAGCGGCATTCCGTCCGGAATTTCTGAACCGACTGGATGAGATCATCGTGTTCAATAAGCTGACCCAGCCGGACATCGAAAAGATCACGTCCCTGATGCTGACGGAAGTGCAGAAGCGGATCGAGGCACTGGGAATCACCGCCACCTTCTCGCCAGAGGTAGTCGCACACTTAGCCAAGGAAGGCTTTGACCCAGTATATGGTGCCAGACCCCTGCGCCGTGCCATCGTCCACCAGATCGAGGACTCCTTCTCCGAAGCCATGCTCCAGGGCACAGTCCAGGCCGGTGACGCAGTGGAAGCAGTGCTCACCGACGGCAAGATCACCTATCAAAAGAAGTAAAACAAAACAGTTCGACCGGGTATCCATCTTCGGAACACCCGGTCGTTTTTTCAGTTCACGGAAGTTAACTGCGTTAACTGAAGTGAACTGCGTTTACGCTTCCAGAATCTCCGCATAGGTTCGTGCTAAGGTATTCCAGGTGGCAGCACCCACAATACCGGTGACGGGCAGTCCGAAGAGTCCCTGGAACACACGCACCGACTGGGCCGTGGCTTGCCCGAATATACCGTCCACCGTCACCTGGGGGATCGAGCGATACACCGCTGCCACGCCGTTCAGGTAGGTCTGCAGTGCCGACACATCGTCTCCTTCCGAACCCAGCCGCAGTGGTGTGCCGGGATAGGGTCGGACTGCAACACCAAAATATCCGTCCGGTAAAGAATCCAGATAGGTGCGGTACACGGAGAACAGCGTATTCCACGTGACCACGCCAACAATGCCATCCGGGGTCAGCCCATACCGCCGCTGGAAGCCTTCCACGCTTTGCCGGGTACGTGTGCCGAAATCCCCATCGATGGGCACCGACTGGATGGTATCGTCAAAGAAGGCGATGAAGCTCAGGAAATATTGCAGCTCCCGGACGCCGGTACCACGGTCCCCTTCCCGCAGCACCGGCGGTCTTGTGTTCATCACGTCCTCTGCATCGATGCCTTCTGCGTTCAGCTCCGCCAGCCGGGTCACCGCAGCGGCCGTGCGACTGATGGAATACCAGGTGGCTCTGCCCACAACGCCGTCCGGCGTCAGGGAAAAGATCTCCTGGTAGGTCTCCACGGCGTCCAGCGTGTCGTTGTCGAAGATGCCGTCGGGATTCTGGATCCGGGGAATGGCCGGGAAATTGCGACGGATCCGGTTGAGGCGCAGCTGCATTTGCCGCACATCGTTGCCCGAACTGCCCAGCCGCAGGGGAACGCCGGGATAGCTTTCGGTGATGCCACGGATGGGTGCGTCCTCCACCAATACGATGTCGCCGCCATAGAACCGGGTCAGGATCTCATAGGGTGTCAGTCCGGCTTCGGCCAGTGGTACCGTACCCCATTGAGACAGCCCGTCACACTGGACCTGCACACCGTCGCAGTACAGGGCAAACAGCGGCACAATGCTGTCGTCCCGGCGAATGTAGGTGGAAAACAATTCCTCTACGATCTGGGAAATATTGTCAAAAATATCCCTGCCGTAGACAAAGGCCTGGTCGGTGGCGGTGGAGTTTGTGATGTCAAAGGCATATCCCCGGCTGCGATAATATTCGGTGTAGACCCGATTGAGAGCAAAGCTGATCTGGGCCAGGATGTTGGCACGCAGAGCATTCTCCGGCCAGGTGGGATAGATCTCGCTGGATGCCACGTTTTTGATATAGTCCACAAACGATACCGTCACATCCGGTGCTGCTGCGGAAGCCGGACCCAGATGCACCGTGATGGTCTCCGGAATGTAGGGCAGTGTGTCTCCGGTCATGTGTGTTCCCTCCCCGATCCGTCCTGCGGCAAAGCCTGCCCATACGCCGGCAGATCGATGTCGTCCATGGCAGGTGGCTCCGGCGGCACAGGATCGTTGGATACCGTAGTACCGTCCGTTTCCGGGAACAGCAGGTAAGGTGCCTTTGCTTCCGGTTCCGTGGCATTGGTACGTGGGGTCAGCGTAATGGGCTGCAAGGATGTGATCCCGGCAAAGATGGGCACAGACAGTGGCGGCACCGGTTCGGCATTTGCTTCTGCTGCCACGGACACCTGGTAAGACGCATACGCCTTGGTGCCCGGTGTGAAGCTATCTTCCACCGGTGGTGCAGACAGAGCGACCGTTGGTGTCAGTCCGCTTTCCCCGGTCCGCAGCACATGGAGCAGGTCGCCGTCCTCGTTCTGGATCCGCACTGCCACGCCCGGCACCGGCAAGGTACCGCCAGCCACCGTGACCCAGATCCGCAAAAAGCCTTGTGTCTCGTTCATAGGCAAAACCTCCTACTGGTTATCGATACAGCATATGCGGCAGAAAATGCAAATGTGCAAAATAAAAAAGCAGACCATGGTTTGCTGTGGTCTGCTTTCTGTATGGATGGCAAATTATTTGTTGTTTTCTCTTTCCCAATCGGCAACGAACTGTTCCAGAATGTCCAGTGCCTTGGCGATGTGCTCCACCGAATAGGCGTAGGAGATGCGCACGAAGCCTTCGCCGCAGTCCCCAAAGGCCGAGCCGGGCACGATAGCCAGCTTGTATTCGTACAGCAGCTTTTCGCAGAAGGCCTCGCTGGTCATGCCAAATTTCGAAATATTCGGGAACACATAGAACGAACCTTCCGGATTGAAGCAGGTGATGCCCAGTCCGTGGAGCCCATTGACCAGATACCGCCGGCGGCGGTTGTATTCCTCACGCATCATCTCGATGTCGGCGTCCCCATTGCGCAGGGCTTCCACGGCGGCGAACTGGGACATGGTGGGTGCGCACATGATGGCGTACTGGTGGATCTTCAGCATTTGCTTGTTCAGCGGAGCCGGTGCCGCCAAGTAGCCCATACGCCAACCGGTCATGGCATAGGTCTTGGAGAAGCCGCTGGCCACGATGGTGCGTTCCCACATACCAGGCAGCGAAGCCGGGGACACATGGGTGCGCCCATAGGTCAGCTCGCCGTAGATCTCGTCGGACAGCACCAGAATATTGGTACCACGCAGCACCTCGGCGATGGGTTCCAGATCCTCTCTTGTCATGATGGCGCCGGTGGGGTTACCGGGAAACGGCAGCACCAGCAGCTTGGTTTTCGGTGTGATGGCGGCTTTCAATTCCTCGGCGGTAAGCTTGAACTGGTTTTCCTCTTTGGTGGGAATGAACACCGGCACGCCGTGGGCCATTTCGCAGATGGGTCCGTAGCACACGAAGGACGGCTGGGGCACGATGACCTCGTCACCGGGTTCGATAATGGCACGCATAGCCAGGTCGATGGCCTCAGAACCGCCTACGGTCACGGTGATCTCCTTCATCGGTTCATAGGACAGGCCGAAGCGGCGTTCCAGGTAGGCAGCGATCTCTTCCCGCAGGGGAGCCAGGCCGGCGTTGGCGGTGTAATAGGTCTTCCCTTTTTCCAGGCTTTCCATGGCAGCGGTGCGGATGTGCCAGGGCGTGACGAAGTCGGGTTCGCCCACGGTCAGAGCCGTGACGTCGCTCATGGTGGTGAGCAGGTCGAAGAATTTCCGGATACCGGAGGGCTTGATCTCCTGCACCTTATGGGACAAGATATTTTCGTAATCTAAGGTATATTTGTTTTCGCTGGGGGTCATACGATATTCCCTCTTTCGTCCACAGGCATAGCACCGAAGATGAGACCCTTGTCCTTATACCGGCGCAGGACAAAGTGGGTCGAGGTAGAGGTCACGTCCTCGATGGTGGCAAGCTTTTCTGCCACGAACAGAGCGACCTCACGCATGGTCTTTCCCTCGATCATAACGGCCAGATCAAAGGAGCCGGACATGAGGTACAGGGATTCTACTTCTGTGTAGTTGTAGATCTTCTGTGCCACATGGTCGTAGCCCCGGTCTCTCTGGGGTGTAATCTTCAGCTCGATCAGCGCCGAGACTCTCTCAGAGCCCAGCTTCTCCCAGTCGATGATGGTCTTATAGCCCTGGATGACGCCTTCTTTTTCGTAGTTCTCGATCATGGAGCGGATGTCGCCCACTTCTTTATCCAGCATCTTCGCCAGCATCTCCGGCGTCAACCGTGGATCATTTTCCAGCAGTGTCAACAGTTCATTCATTTTTTATACTTCCTCTTTTTAGGTTTGGGTTTGTTTTTCTCCATATAGTAGAGCGGTCAAACGGACACTTGGCGTAGGCAACGTACACTTGGCGTAGGCAACGTACACTTGACGTAGTCAATGTACGCCGGCCCGTCGGTGTATTTCGTTTGGGTGCAGAGCGGATCATTGGACATATGTGCTTCTAACTTCTGACCTCTGACCTCTGCCCTCTTACTTCTTACTCTGTACCTTCCCCATAATGTGTTCCAGCGACAGGCCGTACTTTTCGGCGATGTCACGGGCATAGCTCTTGCCGTCCGGCTTGGCACGGAGGATCTTGAAGCTGCGGCTGCCTTCCTGGATAGCGGCTACCAGGTTGTCGATCTTCACGCCACCCTTGGGCAGGCAGGCTGCATTGATCTCGTCCACGGAAGCGGCCAGGTCGTGCAGGTGCGTGGAGAAGATGCCACGACAGCCCACCATGGAGAAGCCCTGCAGTACTTCCGATGCGATGTATGCACCTTCATAGGAGCCGGTGGAGGACAGAGATTCGTCCAGCAGCACCAGGGAATCTTCGGTGACGGTCTCAAAAATGGCACCCAGACGAGAGCATTCTTCTCCCAGTCGACCCTTGTCGATGGTATCTTCGCTACCTGTGGGGAAGTGGGTATAGATCTCGTCGCAGGGGCTGATGACGCATTCGTCGGCGCACACGGGCAGACCCAGCTGTGCCATAACGAAAGCGATCCCCACGGCGCAGGTGATGACGGATTTACCGCCACGGTTGGGGCCGGTCAGCACGTAGATCATGCCATCTACGTCAAAGGTGAAATCGTTGGGGATCACAGGCCCGTCCAGCTTGGTGGCCACGATGGGATTGCACAAAGCCTTGGCGGTGAACTTCTTTTCAGCCATAGGTGCAATGGTCGGCGAACACAGGTGACAGCCCTTGGCCTGCAGCTTCTGGAGCAGCTCGGTTGCCTTGGTAACGAACTCGATCTCCGGCATCAGGCGAATGAGGAAGTCGGTGTTTTCCAGCACATACATCTGGATGACCTTTTTCCATGCCTTGATGGAGGAGCGGAATACGTCTCCGATGGCGGTATTGAAGGCATTGGCAAGTGCCATTTGCTGGTTGTCGGACTGGCCTTTTTTGAAGGGGATCAGGGGTGCGATGCAGGTCATTTCGTCGGACTTGAAGTCCAGGCGCAGCATTTTGTCCAGCAGCTCACCGGACTTGAAATATTCGTTATTCATAGAGAGCACACCGGCTTTTTCGGCCCGGAGCTGTGCATCCAAATTGACGCCGATGGTGATGGACTTGATCTCCCGGACACGAGAGGTCAGCTCGGTCAGGCGCTGGTTCAGATCCTTGTAGTAGGGGCTGGCGGTAAGGATGTTGATCCGTTCGGCCAGGCGTCGGAAAGCGGTGCTTTGGAATTTGGGCGCCATAGGCAGCAGTCGTTCCTTCAGCAGCTCCAGCAGCGAGGTGTACAGCTCTACTTCTGTAATGCTGTAGAGATAGGCTTCGGTAGAGGCAGCGGAGTCGGCTCCCATGCGGCGCAGCTCGGTGATATCGTTGAGGAAGGGGATCATTTTGAGGAGCACCTGGGTGAGCTCCGGATTGGCGATCAGGTCAGCGAAGGTGCTTTGGCGATAGAGGATGACCTCGGGGTCAGCGGTATAGAAGGAGCCGAAGTCGCAGCTTTTGAGGTCCATGAGGTAATAGAGCTCCAGCTGTTCGGCGGTGGTCTGGCTCATGCGAGCGATCTCCTCACCGGCAGCGTGTCGGCGCAGGCTATCCGCATCGGGATAGAGCAGACTGATGTCCGAGGTATCGATAAGAGGTGCTGTATGTTCAGACATTTTCTATATTGTCCTTTCCATCATAAATCCGTATTCGTACTATTATACCGCATCTTCGTCCATTATGCAAGTAGGAAATTATGAATTCTTTGGGGTAAGGGAGTGTGACTTCCTTGCTGCGGGACCCACGTGGGTTTCATTTCGCATGGTGCGCACGTTACGTGGTTTTTGTTCTCAACTGGCGTTGGGCTGGGCTTCAATTTCTTTTTCCGATTGCTATCGGAAGGAACGCCCTACGCGGGCAGCGTGAGAGGGTAGGGAAGGGGAGATTAAACTTCCTCGGCAGTTTATCCCCGCAACTTCGCTATAGCGAGGTTGGCCCTTACCCCCTCTGTGAAAAACATGATTCCTTTATTGGTGTCGCTTTAGAAACGATTTGGTAAAACGAAAGTAGGGCGGGATGACAACTACTTGACTATACTAACGATTTGGTATTCAACATCCCGCCGTCGAACGTATTTGGCCGTACCATAGGAGAACTGGTATTGTTTAATTTCAAAACTGTCGCATATCATACACTCGCATAGGATGCCAAATTATTTGTCTGGTAATGTTATGTGTCCGATACCTATAAGGTACAGTTGAACACGCTTGACGGCGAGATGTTGGACACAAAATCGTTAGCGCAGCTAAGTAGTAGGTCATCCCGCCCTACTTTCGACGTACAATCACCATTGTGTAGCGACACCCATGAACATAACCACGTTTTTCCATCCGTCAGCCACTACTCCGACCGTTTTGCGTGAAGCCAAACATATGCCCACAATTCACTTCGCACTCACCAGATACTGAACGATTCGCACCCCGTGCCCCTGCGGCAGCGTGATCAAAAAGTGGTAGTTTCGGGCGAACCGATATTTTTTCGGCGATTCTCCACATTTCCCTTTCACACCGCCTGCGCAAGGCAATCATTCCGATATTGATCGGAAAACAAAAATTGCTGTACGCCCAAACGCAGTTTGAACCCAGGAAGGTTAGGTAAAGGGGATCATCCCCTTACCCCCAAAAGGCGCCAGAGCGTCAGGATCGCTTGTTCCCGGGTGTAGCCCGTCAGCGGCGAAAACTTGGATTCCGATACGCCACCCATCACCGCCTTGCCACTTTCGCTTACCAGGGACGACGTATACAATATCCCCATGGCGGCCCATTCGGCGGCTTCTTCCATATCCGAAAAGCTCTTCGGTTCTGCGCCCATTTCGATGCCCAGCACCTGCGCCGCACGCATCAGCATTACCGCCGCTTCCTGCCGGGTGATGTGGGCCTTTGGATCGAATTTGCCATTCCCACGCCCGTTCACGATCCCCAGTGCGTTGGCCGCTAAGATCGATGTACCGTCCGCTTCCTCTGCAATATCCGTAAACATGGCCGGATCGATGGTCATACCTCGCTTGGTGAGCAGTGCTTCAACGTCCGCACAATCCTCTTTCACCGTCAGCATGGTCATGAGCAGGGTACAAAAATCGGCTCTGGTCACTTCGGTCGTGTAACACTTTTGCTGTGACATCGGCAGCAGTCCCTTGCCCAACGCAGCGCGCACCTCGTCCATGGCCCAGGCACTTGGCGTATTTTCGGCAGACGCTTGGGAGGGCAGCTCTAAAATCAGGTGGCTCCGGGACAAATATGCCATGGTGCTGTCAAAGTACATCCAGCCGCTGGAAATGCCTTTGTTCTTCTGCCCGTTTTCGTATCGGTTGGGGCTGTCCCAGGTGGGATCCAGCTGTACCCATCGGCCATCGACCCACGCCGCCACATGGGCATGGTTGGTCTCCTTGGTACCACCCAGCAGCGCATCGGTGTCGGCGGTGGAAATAAAGCCATCGGAACCGTTGCCGGCGCTCCAGGTGTTCACCAGCATAGCCGGGATCCCCACAGCACGACACATCTCCGCAAGCAGCGCAGCATAGCCCTGGCACACGGAATAGCCTTGTTCCAGCACAGCCGCTGCCGTCAGAGGCGTATTCCCATCGGCACCCACGCCATAGTAGGTGTTTTCCGAAACAAAATGATATAGCTTTTGCAATTTTGCATAGGCGTCGGTGGTGTCGCCTACGATCTCCCAGGCTTTGGCAGACACAGTCGCATCGATGTCCCCGGTCAGGCAGTCGGCCGGATTGACCCAGGCAGCATCCCAGAAGGACTGGTTGTGGTCGTAGGCAGCGGTGTCCGTGATGGTCCAGCCGTCTGTGGTCTTGTGGAGAAACACGGTGCGCCACACATAGCTCCAATACAGCTCGTCTCCGCTTCTACGGGTGTAGACCGTGACCTCTCGATCCTCGTCACCGGTGAGCTTGACGGAATATTGGATAGCCTGCCCACTTTTCACAGGAATATGTTTTTCGTCCGCACCCACATGGATCCACACGTCGTCCATGGTCGGATGATAGATGGCACCGGACACCGTAAAGGTATCGCCGTCCAGCGCAAAGGTGAGCCCACCGTCAGGCAGATAGGAAGTGGTCAAGGAAGACGCAGCGGTCGTGGGCATAGCAAGCAGCGTCGCAAGCAGCAGTGCAGATAAGAATCGTTTCATAAGGTGGTTCCTCAAGTTTTCGTTTTTTGTGGGGTTTTGCAATGGGGTGGTTCCAAACTGGCATTTAGGCTGCACACCAATGAGATATCCCATTGCCCTTGTTTTTTGTTTTCAACTGACATTGGGCTTGTCTCGATTTTCTTTATCCGATCAGTATCGGAAAAATATTGGCAGCGGGATGTCGTCAGCCGATACCAATCGGAAAACAACACGGCAACCAGCCCAACGCAAGTTGAAGAAAAACCCAAAAACAGGGGAAATGGGAAAATCCCATTGGTGTGCAGCCAACCGCAGTTTGAAACCCACGTGGGTTCCGCAGCAAGGGAGTCACACTCCCTTGCCCTCAAAATGGATGCGCACGTTCGCCTGCTCCAATCCACTTTGCAGCTTGGATATATCGATATCCGTTATATGCTTCCCTTCCTCGATGGCGTGCGAGGCTGCCAGACCTGCTGCCTGACCGGAAATGATGGCCGGTGGGATCACACGCAGTACATCCCAGGCGTAGCCGTCTCCTGCCGCTGTACGTCCACAGGTGATCAGGTTCGCCGCCTTGTGGCTCGTCAGTGTCCGGTAGGGGATCTCGTACAGATAGTCCCGGCGGTCAAAATCGCAGATGGCGCCTACCGAATCCGCAAAGTGCACGTAGGTGTCGCTCTCCTGCAGCACATAGTCTCCGTCGATCCGTCTGGTGGTCCGGAACTGGCACATTCCCGGCAGCGTCACCACATCTCGGCTCAGTCGATCCTGCTTCTTCAGTTTCTCTAACATTTCCAGCTGGTTGTTGATCAGATACCGGTCTACCTCACCACTGGTGGTGCCGTGGTACACGGGGATCTCTGCCGGATGTCCGCCGCCGTACAGGTTCGCACTGCCCCCGGACACACCTGTGACGGCACGCTCGATGTTCCCGGTCTCAACGGCTCGACGACAGCTATCCAGGGTCACCATGAATCCGTTGTAGGTGTGATAGTTGCCACGCTCCACCGTGGGAATGCCGGCTCGATACACCAGATCGCAGTCCCCGGTGGCGTCCACAAACATATCGGCTGTGTAATATTCCATGCCGGATTTATTCTCCACCACAACACCAATGACCTTGGTCACACCATTTTCTTCCTCTAAAATAGGATGGGTGAGAAGCGTATCGAACAGCAAGGTCACGCCTTCCTTGACGCACAGCTCTGTCAGCTGCAGGGCAAAAATTTCTGCCGGATACCGGGTCATGTACCGTGGTGGATTCTGCCCTTTGGCTGCATATTCGGCCAGCTTTTCCGCCGGGATCTGTCCATCCACAAAATCAGCCGACACGCCGCCGTAGCCATAGGTGATAGACAACCGCAAAAGCTCCTCTGCCATACCGAAGATGATCTGCTTTCCACGACCGTCGCACATGGGCACGAACAGATTGATCAGCCCCAGCGTCGCCAGTCCACCCAGCTTTTGTGCCTTTTCAATGAGCAGAACGTGCTTCCCATCTCGTGCAGCCTGAACCGCAGCAGCCACACCGGCCACACCACCGCCGGCCACCAAAATATCGTAATGTCCCGTTTCGTGTAATTCTTTTTGAAAGATCATACCTGCGCTCTCCTTTTTGGGGAATGGTTATGGTATCATTATAGCATAGTTCCCCATGGGAAATCAAGAGGGAACGTACATTTTTCTCTGGTGCAGTCGGACGCCATTGCCCCTGTGCAATATCCACAGCCTGTCCCCGGTAAAATTACAAAATTTTCTGCAAAAATCTTTCGGCAGCCTATTGCAATTTTGGATCGGGTGTGCTATAATATTCCATGTTGATTGATTTTAGTATCCGAGAAAACGATAGACGGAGGTATACTAGCAATGGCTAAGTGCTGTATTTGCGGTAAGGGTGTTACTTTTGGGCACAATGTTTCTCACTCCAACCGGAAGACCAACAGATCCTGGAAGCCCAACATCCGCAAGGTTAAGGCTGTCGTAGACGGTTCTCATGTAACTGTGAACGTTTGCTCTCGCTGCCTGCGTTCCGGCAAGGTAACCCGCGTATAAGTGAATATCGGATCAGAAGCTCCCCGGCCTTGTGTCAGGGAGTTTTCACTTTTTGGGGAAATTTTATGTCACGTTCTCGTAAAGCCTTCGTAGCCGCCGTCTCGGACACCATGCCAACAGAAGCCGTAGAAGCGCTGCAGCGTATGGCTGCCGCTGTGGTGGTACTGCCACCGGATCCACACCTTCCTGTGCCGGTCTCGTCTCACCCGGATATGTTGCTCTTTTCCCATGGGGACACCCTTGTCACCTATGCGTCCTATTATGCCATTGCCAAAGCGCCCATCGATCGATTGGTGTCGTACACCGGTCGAAATTTACGCTTAACAAATCATCCGCACAGCGACCGATACCCTCACGACATCGGCCTGAACGCTCTGGTCTGCGGACGCTTGCTCTTTGCCCGGCTGGATGCATTGGCTCCGGAGGTGCTCTCTCTGGCAACGGCACATGGTCTCACACCCGTTTCGATAGCCCAGGGGTACGCCGGGTGCAGTGGGCTTGCGCTGGACGACACGACACTATGGACAGCCGATCCCTCTCTGACAAAAGCTGCCACGGCTCATGGGCTCTCGGTATTGCCTGCCACATACGAAGAGATCACACTGCCCGGCTACCACCATGGGTTTATCGGCGGCTGCGGCGGCGTTTGGCGAAACATCGTCTACCTCTGCGGTACACCGACACCTGTGCAACGGGAGCGGTATTTCACCCATCCGCTGTTCTATGGAAAGGCAATCCGGCTTCTCTATGACGGGCCTCTTTTCGACTGCGGTGGCATTCGTATCTTCCCTATATGAATTATACTTTTTGCAAAGGAGCAAACCATGTCTGATTTCACCTGTATACCGGCGCTGCTGCGAGAGGCATCCAAGATCTTACTCTCGGCAGATCGTTCGTCTTTGGAGACACACAGCAAGACCGGCCAACAGAATTTTGTCACCGAATACGATGTGCGCACGGAAAATTTTCTGCGTGAACAGTTCGCTCGCCACCTGCCGGAAGCGGATATGCTGGGCGAAGAATCTGCCGATACCCATGCTGGCCGGATCGCCGAGGGCCTGACCCTGATCGTGGATCCCATCGACGGCACCACCAACTTCATGCAGGACTATCGCTGCAGCTGTATTTCCGTGGGTGTGTGCGACCGGGGGACCATGGTCTATGGTGCCATCTATAACCCCTATGCGGACGCTATGTTCCTGGCCGAACGAGGACGTGGTGCCACGGTGACGGAAAACGGACAAACAGTGCCGCTCCACGTAAGTGACCGGAGCCTGGCGGATAGCCTGGTGCTCTTCGGTACGGCACCCTATTACCGGGACACGCTGGGCGAGCCGACCTTCCGGTCTCTGTGGTCGCTGTTTCAGGTGGCCAGGGACATTCGCCGTTCCGGATCTGCGGCACTGGATCTGACCAACATTGCGGCCGGTCGGTGCGATGTGTTTTTCGAATATCGGCTGTCTCCCTGGGACTATGCGGCCGGGTCGTTGCTGATCACGGAAGCCGGTGGACAGATCACAAAACTGGATGGTTCGCCGCTCACCTTCGATAGCCCCTGCTCCGTGCTGGCCGGTGGTGTGGCATATGCAGAAGCATTCGATTTGCTACAAAAATAAAACAAAAGAAGAAGTGACCGCTGCGGTATTGCCGTATACGATCACTTCTCTTTTTGTTTGGTTTTTTGCGTTGTCGTTGGGTGTCGGCGTTTACGATACCGCTTACCTACTGTATTCGTTGCAGAGCTTCCACAGCGGTGTCTCGTCTTCTTCCACATCGGCAAAGCGTCCGGTGGGCGTCAGGAAGCGGTTGTCGGCTGTGTCATCGTTGGACATGGACACTTCCCCGACGATGCAGTCGCCGCCTTCCGACCAGAACGTGTGGTACAGACCTCTGGTCATGGTGATGCTCTGCCCCGGCTCCAGATGCAGAATGGTGCCGGCCGGAACGCTGGTGTGAAAGCCATCCAGCTGCACCGGCACGTCTTCCTTCGACAGTCCTTCCTTTTTGTCCGACAGATACACCTGCACCGCCAGAGATGCTCCCGGCCGCAGTGCGGTACGACAAATGATGTCTTCCATTTTCTTCCAGTGAAAGTGCATGGGCGTCACCTGGTTCTGGCGCACCAGCATGAGCTTTTCCGCATAGGTCTTGGCTGAGGGATCCGTGGGGTCGCCATTGCGCAGGGTGAAGAGCAGCAGCCCGATCTTCTCAAAATCACCGGAACCAAAGTCCGTGATGTCCCAACCCAGCATCCGCTGCCGGATCTCATCGTATTCGCCGCCCAGGGTGTCCCATTTGTCTGCCGGAAAGTGGGCAAAGGGTGGCAGTGCAAATCCGGCGGCTGCAAAGGCTTTGTCCGCTTCCCGCAGATAGGCATTGATCAAGGAACGCTTCATATTACTTCTCCACCACGACCATGCTATGGATGAACAGTTTATCGATGGTGTAGGACAGGGTGCCGTTTTCCCAGGTGAAATCGATGTCCTTGCCTTCTGGTGCCAGGTAGACCCGGCTGGGCTTTTCGGTAAGAGGCAGACGCAGGGTCACGTGGGTATCGTAGACCGGTAGCACGTCCTCGATGACCTCGATACCGCCGCCACGCTTCACAGGAGACGCATACAGCACATGGTTCACGTACCGGGTCTTGCTCTCGTCTGCGGCATCGTAGCCGTGCTGCTCCATGAGGGTCACCACACCCTGTGCCGGCAAATCGGTCACCAACGTCTTGGTCTCACCCAGCAGGGCTTCCAGTACCCCGAAGAACAGCTTCTTGGTGGTGATGCTGCCCTTGTTGGCGTATTCCGTGCAGATCTCCAAAGCGATGTAGCCGCCGTCCTTACCGATGGTGGCAGCCGGATGGGAGGTCGTAGGATCGTTGGGCGTATGCTGGTGGGACGAGAACGCAAAGGTAGACCGGTTGAAGTAGGGATCCTCACTGGTCACCAGCACATCCCCGGTGGCTTCGATAGAATAGCTCTGTTCGTAGACCACGGCAGCGGCGTTCCGCAGGCAGTCGATCTCGAAGCCGGGACGGAAATAGGTGGGACGGAACTCGTTCTTGCCCAACCACTTGGCACCCAGATCCACCACAAATTCGTCCGCATCCGTGGACAGGCCGGAGGTACCGGTCGCCAGCACCTTACCACCCTTTGCCACAAAGGCACGGACCTTGTCTGCCATGGGCTTGTCCAGACGAATGGTATCGGGGATCAGCAGCAGCTTATATTTGTCCAGCGGTTCCTCGAAGTCGATGACGTCAAAGAGGTACTTCCCTTCCAGCAGCAGTCGTCCGGCACCCACGTCACCCTGGGAACCCTGGTGGTGTACCAGCTGGCTCTTGGCATAGTAGGCGATAGCAGCGTCCTGGCTCAGGATGGCGATGTCTGCCACGGATGCTACGTTGTCCAGCCACGGCTCTTTGGCTTCCACTTCGGCATAGGCCTCGCCGATCAGAGCATAGGTAGCCTCGTCCATGTAGCCGTTGGGGTGTAGCTGGTCACCGATGGAGCACTTGGCACCGTTGGCAACGCACAGCGCTTCCTCGTACCGCAGTGCCATGGGATGCTTGTAGCCGCCGAACTCACCCCAGGTCGTATGGAACTTACCGGTCATACCCAAAAATTCTTTTCCCAAAGTACGGGAGTAGGCAGCGGACAAGGGGAAATGGTCATAGCCCCAGCCACCGGTGGGCAGAGATTCCAGCTCCAAATGGGTGTCCACGTCGGCCAGGTCCCGTCTGCCACGGCGAATGTGACCGCTGTTGTGGAAGAGCGGCAGACCGGGCTTGTACTTGTCCACGGCTTCCCGCATCCGACGGCAGTAGTTGGCATACACCCGTTCGCCCAGCTCGGCAGCATTGGCAGGATCGTAGGGGTCCTTGCCCTCGTCCAAAAGGGTCTTGACGCAGTGCTGGCAGTAGCAGGTGCGCACGCCAACGATGTCTAAGAAAATGCCGTCGCAGTCGTAGTTTTTCACCACCTCTTCCACCTGGGCAGCCAGCACATCCAGATACGGAGAGTTCATGCAGAATTCGTGGTAACCAGCCCGGTTCCAGCCAATGGAATCGGAAGGATCACCACGACGCAGCCAATCGGGATGGACACGGGCGATCTTTTCGTCAAAGCCTGCAGAGAGATACACCGGGGTCTTCACGCCGATCTCGTGGGCTGCTTCGATCTGAGCACCCAACAGGTCAAAGTGCAGATGGGGATGCATTTCGTTGGCTTCGCTGGGATGGTACGCCCAACCGTGGTGGCACTTGGAGAACACGGTGATGGAGTCCACGTGACCAAGCTGGAGTGCGTGCTGGAATTGTTCTTTGGAAAAGGCGGAACCGATACCCGGCACCTTTTCGCTGGTATGGAAATCCAAATGGATCTGACGGAAACGCATAGTCTATACCTCCAAGAAATGGGGAATTTTTATGATGCTATTGTACCATATGCGGAGATGGAAGTCAAGGGATTTTGCACAAATCGACCGGATGCAAGCTACGCAGATCGTAAATCGAACCGGATTCATGATTCTACGCCAAGGTGCATATAGTGGGAACATCTTTGCTCCTGTGAGGTGCCTATGCGATATGGAAGACCCAAGCCCGTCCTGGAACCCCAAAAGCCCGAACCCGGTCCCTGGCAGGTGCTGGTGCTGGGCTCTGCGATGCTGGTATGCTTTTTCGTTTTCTCCATTTGGCATGGGGATACTATGCAGAAAAGCGATACACAGCCGATGGATGCCGTTCCGGTGCTGGCGATGCAGGACGTCCAACGACCCACAGAAACGGCAGTGGTGGCTGAACCCTTTGGATACTACGATGGCGAATGGAACCTATGGGAATACTTAGGGGATCTGTTTGTCTCCTTTTTGGCATGAGGACGCTGGTCGTGTACCTGGCCGTGGTGGGCATCCATGAGTCCGGCCATGTATTGGCAGCACTTGCCATGGGCGTTCCGGTGCGTTCCTTCGGTGGCAGCAAATGGGGACTGCGGCTGGACTTTGCCTTTGCGCATCGTTCGTATGTCAGGGAGCTTGTGGTGCTGCTGTCCGGCAGTGTGGCTGGGCTGCTGTCGGTGCTATGGATACCGGATATACAGTATGCAAAATGGGCGCTGGTGCTGAATATCCTGAATCTGCTGCCCATCGAAGGCTTAGACGGCAGCGGTGTGCTCCGGTGTCTGCTGCATATGTGGTCGTCTGCCGACACAGCCGATCGGATCTGTACCGTCGTCTCCCGGCTCACGGGACTGCTCTTTTGGCTCGGCGGTCTCTGGATCGTCCTGCGCATGAACGGCAGCGCAGCGTGGCTCCTCATGGGGCTTTGGTAAGTCAGAAGTCAGAGGTCAAAGGTCCCAACAAGTTTAGGGTCACTATGGGTAACCAAAGCAATTCGATATTTAAACCAATATAAGAAATGCCATACAAGTATGGGTGCACAAGCCGTACATACGACCTGCACCCATATCTGGCGTCTGACTTCTAACTTCTGACTTTGCGAAGCACAACTTCTCTCTTCGTCAATTTTTGTTTTTTTTCGTTGGAATTTGTCTCTTGCGGTTGACATTCCTTCGGGAAACCCTTATAATAGTGGTATATAGATTTTCTTCACCGCATGAAGGGAGCTACCTATGTCAAACCATATCACACCCTACCTTTCTCATGTGACCCTGCAGGAGCGGATGCGGCTCACCCATGCCCGACCCCTGGTCTATTGGATGACCGGACTGTCCGGCTCCGGGAAGTCTACCATTGCCTCTGCCTTTGAAGCGTTGGCGAACCGGCATGGACACGCTGCCTTTATGTTGGACGGCGATACGGTGCGTACCGGTCTTTGTGCCGGTCTGGGCTTCTCTCCGGAGGATCGTGCCGAAAACCTGCGCCGCATTGCCGAGACCGCCAAGCTCATTGCCTCTACGGGACAGATCGTGGTGGTCTGCGCCATCTCACCCACCCAAGCCTCCAGAGATACCGCGCGTGCCATCATCACGCCGGAGGCCGATTTCCGGGAGGTATACATCTCTACACCCGTAGAAGAATGTGCCAAACGGGACCCCAAAGGGCTGTACAAAAAAGCCTACGCCGGCGAGATCCCATCCTTCACCGGCGTGTCTGCACCCTATGAAGTGCCAACGAACCCCGATATTCTCTTGGATACCCTGCAGCATAGCCCAGATGACTGTGCAAACATCCTGCTGCACGATGCACTGGACACCATCTATCGTCCTGCCTTCTTAGTGAACGAAATGGCAAAGGCAGCGGCTCGTGCCACCAAGGCGATCCTGGCCATCTACAACGACACCTACGAGGTCTCCTTCAAGGAGGATTCGTCTCCCCTGACCACCGCCGACACCACCTCCAACCAGATCATCACCGACCATTTCCGTAAAGTCTTCCCGGAATATGATATTCTCACGGAAGAAGAGGACGACAACGACCGGGACGAATATGGGATCCCCAAACGGCTCCATGGCTGTGGCGTGTTCATCATCGACCCTTTGGACGGCACCAAGGAATTCATCCACCGCAACGGCGAGTTCTGCGTGTCCATCGGCTTTGCGGACCACCATCGTGTCCTGGCCGGAGTCATTGCCGTGCCTGCCAAAGGACTGCTCTACTACGCCTACGAAGGCAAGGGTGCCTATAAAACCACCATCACCGCCGAAATGGAAGAAACTGGTATTCCCCATCTGTTTGCCGAGACGGAGCGGATCCATGTGTCCGACCGCTGGGAAAAGGTGCGCATCACCGCCAGCCGTTCCCACGGAGACAAAGAGACCGAAGCGCTGCTGGAACGGAACAAGGATCGGATCGAAGACGTGCTCACTGCCGGAAGCTGCCTGAAGGGTTGCCTGATCGCCGAAGGAGAAGCAGACGTCCATTACCGCTATGGTGCCTTCATGAAGGAATGGGACACCGCCGGTATGGAGATCCTGTGCAAAGAAGCCGGCGCCACCTTCACCACGCTGGACGGGACCCCCATGTGCGCCAACCGTGCCGACCCGGTACATAGAACAGGCTTCAAGATCGTCAATACACCAAAAGCAGAACTTTTGGTGAAGTAAGAAGGCAGAAATAAGAGGTCAGAAGTCTGACGCACGTACGTTTTACACCCATGTTGGATACATAAAGAACACAACGTCAGTTGAAAAATTAAAGAGGAACAAAACATGAACTATAGCCACCTTGATATGCTGGAATCCCGCAGCATCCATATTCTCCGGGAATCCTACGCCGCTTTCAAAAACCTGTGTATGCTGTGGTCCATCGGGAAGGACAGCACCGTTCTGCTGTGCCTGGCACGGAAGGCCTTCTTCGGCCATGTGCCCTTCCCCCTGGTTCACGTGGATACCCACTATAAGATCCCCGAAATGATCGAATACCGGGATCGTCTCGCCATGGAATGGAACCTGGATATGGTCTACGGCGAAAATACCGAAGCACTGCAGAATAAGCAGACCTACCCCGATGGCAACGCTACCCGTCTAGAATGCTGCCGGAACCTGAAGACCGAAGCACTGACCCATACCCTTGCCGGTGACTGGCCCCGGTATCGCCTGAACCACGCCACCGGCAAGTACGACCTGGACGAAAACCGGGAACCCTTCACCGGTGTCATCGTGGGTGTCCGGGCAGACGAGGAAGGCTCCCGCTCCAAGGAACGGTACTTCTCGCCCCGTGACAAGCACAACGACTGGGACGCCGATGACCAGCCGCCGGAATTCTGGGGTCAGTATAAGACCGACTTTGCACCCGGTACCCATGTGCGTATCCATCCGCTGCTGGACTGGACCGAGCTGGACATCTGGGAATACATCAAACGGGAAGGCGTGCCGGTGGTGTCCCTGTACTTCGACCAGGGCAACGGCAAACGCTATCGCTCTCTGGGCTGCTGGCCATGTACGGCACCGGTAGACTCCACCGCTTCCAACCTGGACGAGATCATCGACGAGCTCCGCTCCGGCAAGTTTGCCCACATCGCCGAACGCAGCGGTCGGGAACAGGACAAGGAAGACGGCGGCGGACTGGAAGCCCTTCGCCGGAACGGATATATGTGAGAAGTCAGAAGTAAAAAGGCAGAAGGCAGAAGTCGGGGTACAGGTTGTACGTTATGTTTGTATCCATTTTGGAATACAAAGGAATTGACAACTTGGTCGCAGCCTGTCGTAGACAACGTGCGCTTCACTCTGTACTATACGCAATTGCTGTACCAACACCCATGTACCCTACAACTGCTTTGGGGGTATATGGATGTCGCTGTAATAGCAGTCTGGCTGCACGTTGAAGCTTCTTGTTTCTAACGCCCGACATCTGGTTTCTATTACCCTTTCCTATATTTCATATTATTGGAGAAAATAAAATGCAAGATAAACAACATATGAATATCGTGGTTGCCGGGCACGTGGACCACGGAAAGAGCACCGTCATTGGGCGGCTGCTGGCGGATACCCATTCTCTGCCCGACGGCAAGATCGAACAGATCCGTGCCATGTGCGAACGCAACGCCAAGCCCTTTGAATATGCCTTCCTGCTGGATGCTCTGAAGGACGAACGGGCCCAGGGGATCACCATCGACACCGCACGCTGCTTCTTTGAGACCGAGCTGCGGAAGTACATCATCATCGATGCACCCGGCCATATCGAATTCCTGAAAAATATGATCACCGGTGCTTCCAGAGCCGACGCTGCGCTGCTGGTCATCGACGCCAACGAAGGGATCTGCGAAAACTCCCGGCGCCATGGCTATATGCTGGAAATGCTGGGCATTCGCCAGATCGCTGTGCTGGTGAACAAGATCGATCTGGTGGACTGCGACCGGGGCGTGTACGACCGGATCTGCAAGGATTACACCGAGTTTCTCGCCCAGATCGGCATCACACCGGCGGCCTTTATTCCCGTGTCTGCCATGGACGGAGACAACATTGCCAACCATTCCCATCGGACACCCTGGTACACCGGCCCCAACGTACTGGAGCAGCTAGACCGGTTCGAAGGTGGTACCCATGACGACCACAAGCCCCTGCGGATCCCGGTACAGGACGTGTACAAGTTCACCGAAGGTGGAGACGACCGCCGGATCATTGCCGGTATGTGTGAATCCGGTAAGCTGTGCGCCGGGGACAATCTGATCTTCTATCCTTCCGGCAAGACCACCACGGTCCACAAGCTGGAAGAATGGTTCATGGACGAAAACTCCGACAGAGCGCCCACAGACGTGACCAGCGGCAAATCCTGTGGCTTCACGACGGATACGCAGATCTACGTGCGCCGTGGTGAGATCGCCTGCAAGGTGGGCGAAGAAGCACCCAAGGTGGGACGTGTGTTCCGGGCCAGTGTGTTCTGGCTGGGCAAGGAGCCCCTGGTCATGAACAAGACCTACACCATCAAATCCTGCACTGCCAAGACCGCCTGCAAGGTGACCGCCATCCATTCGGTACTGGATGCATCGAATCTGACCAAGGACACCGGTGCCACGGAAGCCGGAAAGCACGCCATCGCCGACTGCACCTTCACCTGCGAAAGAGACATTGCCTTTGACGTGAACACTGCTCTGCCGGCTACGGGACGGTTCGTGCTGGTGGATGGCTACGAGATCGCCGGTGGTGGGATCATCAAGGAAGCCATGGCAGGAGACGGCATTTCCAACCGGAACCGCAACGCCATCACCGCCAAGGAACGGGTACGCTTCCTGGGTCAGGAACCGCTGGTGGTAAGCTGCCCCAACGGAGACTATGCCCATATGCTGGAACGTGCGCTGTTCGACGAGGACCGTAAACCCTACTATGCCGGAGAAGTGACCGATGCGGTACGGGATGCACTGCGTGCCGCCGGTCTGATCGTACTGGTAACAGGAGACGCCGGGGAAGCCGCCGACTACACCGTCACCGGGGACATCGAGAAGGACATCACGGAGATCCTGATCCGCACGAAGGCAGAACTGTAAGGGGAAGCAAGAAGTTATAGGTCGGAAATTAGAAATATCCAAGATGGACACAAACCGTACATACAGTCTATACCCGATTTCGTATACCCAACTTGTTGTGGCATCTGATTTCCGAATTTTCTCTTGACAACGGATAAAAGGTGTGCTATAATAACGATAGAGGGAAGCAGTTGCTCCCCTCTACCGGCAACCTCGACATAGCGGCTGCCACGGAATTCTATTATTTTGATTTTACATGCAAGGACAATTCAATGTCCAGTTCATGTACGTGAGCCGATCTGGTGCGAGCAGACGGCTCACTTTCTTTTGTCTTATGACTGCGAATGACCTTCCATAGCTTGTATCCGTAGAAAAGTGCGAGCATAGCTAAGCTCAGGATTTCGAGTATGCATAGTACAACAGAATAAGTTTCCATTTCAAAACCTCCTTCCTCAGGAAAGTCCCGCAAAAGGAGAAGCGTTGAAACGTACCGTGCACAGTACACCTTCTACCACCTTTCCCCATGCGAGCATAGGGTCGATAATGGAATCGCCGTGGCAGATCGTTTTTTATGTGTTGGTCACATGGACATTATAGCATATTTGGTCGAACGTGTCAAGAAAAAATGTATGGAATCAAAAGGCAGAGACAGGCTCTACTGGTCATACAGTGGGAGCGCATCTCTGCCTTTTTTGTTTATAGGTCTATGTTTATATTTCCATCTTCGTCTACGTCTATCTTTACATCCACGTCTACGTTTACATCTACATCTATATCATCCAGATCATCCAAATCTTCGTCCATATCATCGTCTTCGTCTACATCGCCGTTGATGTCCCCTTCCACGTGGCAGCTGCTGCAGTCTACGTCCCCGTTGATGTCCCCTTCTACCACCAGGGAGCCACAGTCCACGTCGCCGTAAATATCGCCTTCCACACGCAGAGAGCCGCTGTCCACGTCGCCGTTGATGTCTCCTTCTACGGCCAGTGGACCGCAGTCTACATCCCCGCCGATGTCCCCCTGTACCGTCACGGTGCCGCCGTCTCTTGCGGTCACGTCTCCGTCTATGCTGCCGTTGATGGTCAGGTCATGGTCGGTGGTCACGTCTCCGCCAATGTCGCCTTCGATGGTGCAGGTGCCGGACAGGACCACGTCCCCTTCGATATTGCCACGGATCTGGCTGCCACCGGATGCGGTCACATCTCCTTCTACGCCACCTTGTATGAACGTGCCGCCGGATGTTACTACCTCTCCGGTCACGTTGCCGCCCACCTGCAGCCCACCGGAAACAGTCGCATCGCCGTTTACATCTCCACGTACCTGGGCAGACACAAAAGCCGTCAGGTCACGACAGCTGCCTTCTACGACCAAAATGAGCTGGGAGCGCAGATCGGTGGGAAGCTCGGTCAGCCGCTGGCCGTTTTTCTCCAGCACCACGGTGTAGTCGCATCCATCCTCCAGTGCTGCCCAAAGTGGCTGGTTTTCCACAGGATGTGTTTGCGGTGTATCGATGCCCAAGAGATGGTCCACGGATACGCCAAAGATCTCTGCCAATGCCGGCAGGGTCAGGATGTCGGGCAGCGTATCGCCTCGTTCCCATTGGGAGATGGCCTGGTGGGAAACGTGGAGCCGGTCGGCAAGCTCGCTTTGTGTCCATCCGGCCGCCTTTCGCAGGGTCGTTAAGTTCTGGCTGATCGTCATTTTGTCAGTCATGATCGTATATCCTTTCTCTCTGGATCTGGGTTATCTACAGTGTACCAGAACAAGTGAGATTTGTCAATAAAGCAGGTATTGCAAAAGAAAAAAAGACAAATGCAAGTAACGCTTGCAATGGCTGCAGCGAGGTCAGAAGTCTGAGGTCAGAGGTCAGATGGCAGAGGTCAGATGGCAACGAAAATGGGTGCAGGTCGTATGTATGGCTTGTACCCCCATACTTGTTGTGGCATTTTTATATTGGTTTGGATATGGGATCGGTTTGGTTACCCGTGGTGACTTCTGACTTCTGACTTCTTATTTCTTATTTCTGACTTATAAAAAAAATCTCCTCTTGACAAATCCGTGAAAATCCTGTATCATATGGGTATATCGTAAAATACCAAAATTCTGCCTGTATGCTGGAGGATGCTTTATGAAACAATTTATGGGTAAGAACTTTCTTTTGACCAATGAAACGGCGAAGATCCTGTATCACACCTATGCCGCTGAGCTGCCCATCATCGATTACCACTGCCACGTGAGCCCCAAGGAAATTGCGGAGAACAAACAGTTCAATAACATCACAGAGCTGTGGCTGGGCGGTGACCACTACAAATGGCGTGCTATGCGTTCCGCTGGGATCGCTGAGAAATATATCACCGGTGACGCTTCCGATTACGAAAAGTTCAAGGCGTATGCATCCATCATGCCCTCGCTGATCGGCAATCCCCTGTACCACTGGACCCACCTGGAGCTGCGCCGGTACTTCCACTGCGACCTGATCCTGTGTCCCGAATCCTGTGACGAGATCTGGAAGCTGACCTCGGAGATGCTGGCTCGTCCCGATATGCGTGTGCGGAGCCTGATTGAGAAATCCCACGTGGATCTGCTTTGCACCACCGATGACCCGGCGGATTCCCTGGAATATCACAAGCTTCTGGCAGCCGACCACAGCTTTGCCACCAAGGTGCTGCCTGCCTGGAGACCGGACAAGTGCTTCAATATCAACAAGCCGGGCCTGCGTGCCTACTACGACAAGCTGGGGGATGCGGCCGGTGTGGAGATCACGGACGTGGAGAGCCTGCAGGAAGCGCTGCGTCGCCGGATCGATTTCTTTGATTCTATGGGCTGCCGCACTGCCGACCACGGCCTGGACGAATATCCCATGTTTGTGAAGCCGGATCCGTACCATGTGCAGGAAGCCATGAACGTGGCACTGTCCAGCGATGGGAAGGACGTGACGCCGGAGATGCTGTCCGTGTTCAAGAGCGGTATGCTGACCTTCTTAGCAGCGGAATACGCCAAGCGTGGCTGGGTGATGCAGTTCCATATGGGCGTGTACCGGAACGCCAACAGTCCCATGTACGACAAGCTGGGTCCCGACACCGGCTTTGACACCATCGGCAGCTTCGACAGCACTTCGATCATCGAGCTGCTAAACAATATGGAATCCAGAAATGCACTGCCCCGGACGATCCTGTACGGCATTGACCCCACACAGAACGCCGCCATCGGTGCCATGCTGGGTTGCTTCCAGACCGCAGGAGACGGATACCCGAAGGTGATGCAGGGCTCGGCCTGGTGGTTCAACGACACCATCGATGGGATGCGGACCCAGATGTGCCAGCTTGCCAATCTTTCGGTATTTGGGAAATTCCTTGGTATGCTGACAGACAGCCGTTCGTTCACGTCCTATCCTCGCCACGAATACTTCCGTCGGATCCTGTGCGACCAGATCGGCCGTTGGGTCGAAGGCGGTCTGTACCCCTTCGACATGGAGGAGCTGGGTCAAATGATCTGCGACATCTGCTACAACAACACAAAGAATTTCTTCCGGTTTCAGGTGAAGTAAGGGGAAAGGGCGTATCCCTTTACCGAACCCTTTGCAAGGGTCGCACATTTTTCCAACTGCATGGGGGCTTTCCCAATCATTTGTTTTTCAACTTACGTTGGGCTGACACCAATGGGATCTTCCCATTGTCCTTGTTTGTGTTTTGTATTGGCACATAGTGCCCAGCGCATAGCGCACGGACGTGTTGTTTTTCCGTGAACATCGGAAAATAACACGTCCATACGCCGTACGCCAGTTGAGAAAACCCGTGGGCAAATGGCGTAATTCCATGTCAACCAGCCCAAATGCAGTTTGAAATCCCACGAGGGGCTTGGCTGCAAGGGAAGTCGTCCTACATCCCTTACCTCTTGCCCCAAATTTTCTTGGAGAAAAATCACTCATGACTAAATCTTTTCGGCAAAAATATATCGGCGACCGGGCATTCTATCGGATGGTCATCGCCATTGCGATCCCACTGGTCATCCAACAGGGGATCACTTCTTTTGTTACGCTTCTGGATAATTTAATGGTCGGCGCACTTGGCGAGGAACCGCTGTCCGGCGTGTCCATCGTCAACCAGCTGGTCAACGTGTACAACCTGACCATCTTCGGCGGACTGTCCGGTGCGTCCATTTTCGGTGCCCAATTCTACGGCGTCGGCGACTGGAAGGGAATGCGGGACACCTTCCGGTTCCGGATGCTCTTCAGCGTGCTGGTCACGGCGTTGGCCATCGGCGTCTTCCTGACCTTTGGAGAACCTTTGTGCCTGCTGTTTTTGGAAAACGAAAACAACACCGCCGAAGCCATCCAGGCTACCCTGGGCTATGCCATGGACTATCTGCACGTGGCGGTGTGGGGACTGATCCCATTCCTCTTTTCTCAGGTGTACGTAAATCTGCTCCGAGAGACCGGCGAGACCGTGCATCCCATGATCGCTTCGGTCATTGCCATTCTGACAAACCTGGTGCTGAACTATATGCTGATCTATGGGAAATGCGGATTCCCGGAGATGGGTGTGGCAGGTGCTGCGCTGGCAACGGTGATCGCACGTGTTCTGGAAGCCGTATATGTTGTGGTCTACACCCATATTCAGCACGCAAAATTCCCCTATATCGAGAAAGCCTATCGTTCGCTGAAGATCCCGGCAGACCTGTGTCGGCGCATCATCATCACGGGCACGCCGCTGATGTTCAACGAGCTGCTGTGGTCCCTGGGCATGACGGTGATCAGCGGAAACTACGCTTGTCGGGGACTGGACGTGGTAGCTGCCACTAACATTGCCACCACCGCCTGGAACCTGTTTTCGATCATCATGATGGCCATGGGCTCGGTGGTTGCCATCATGGTCGGGCAGCAGCTTGGCGCCGGAAATATCGAAGGTGCAAAGGACGTAGACAACAAGCTGATCTTTGTGACCGAGGTGGTGCACGTTGCCATTGGGATCCTGCTGATCCTGACGGCGCACCTGGTACCGATGCTGTACGAGGTCAGCGAAAACACAAGAGATATGGCAGCCATGATGCTCCGGATACAAGGGGTAGTGCTGCCGGTGCATTCGTACGTCCACGTGGCGTATTTCACGATCCGTTCCGGTGGGAAGACGGTGATCACGTTCCTGTTCGACTGCTTTTACACCTGGTGCGTGCCGGTGCTGGTGTCGTACATCGTGTGCCGCCTGACGACCCTGCCGATCTTAGCCTGCTACGCCATCGTGCAAGCCATGGATCTGGTGAAGATGTCCATAGCGATCCCCATGCTCCGCTCCGGCTTCTGGGCGAAAAACGTCATTGGGGAAACAAAGGAAAGTCAGAAATAAGAAGCCATCGGTCAGAGACCCCAACAAGTTGGGAATCAGAGGTCACGGAGATTTGTGTGTACCCCCAGTACGCAGCACCTATCTCCGTGACTTCTGCTTTCTGACTTTTCTTTTTCCTCTTGCATAAGTGCAAACTTTGTGGTATACTGTGTGCAGTACAAAATCCATTTTTTACGGAGGATCCTTATGATACAGTATACAATGCGTGTGCAATTGGCCGACGGGACCTGGATGGATGGAGACTGCCGGGTCGAAACGCTGGCGGATGGGCTCACGGCGGTCTTTGCCGATACCACAGCCACAGCGCCGCTCCACGCCGATCTGGGTGCCACCATTGCCATTGCCGATGACGGCTGGGACAGCTTTATGGCAGACGACCGGTACAGCGAATTCTGGTGCCGTCCTGCCTTTGGCAAAAAGGGGACAGAGATCCCCATGGAAGGACAATATCTGCTGGTGAAGCTCCAAAACGGGCTTTGGCGTGTGTATGTGCCGGTGGTATCCGAGGACTATAAGTGCGTCATCCGCGGCACAGAGAACGGGGCTGTGGCGGCGCTGTGGTCCTGGTTTGATGGCAAATGCGACTGCCGTGGATTGGCCTTTGTCACCGGAGACGGTGCCGATCCCTATGCCCTCACCGAAGCTTGTGTCAAGGCGGCGCTGGCCATCCTGAACAACGGCTGCCGGCATCGTTCGGAACGGCGGTATCCCGAAATCTTCGAGTATCTGGGTTGGTGCTCCTGGGACGCTATGCCGGCCG
>CAZLED010000026.1:0-31214 GCA_964558485.1 uncultured Ruminococcus sp.
GATGTCGGTCAGCGAGTTGTCCCCGGCGTCCCCATAGCGCAGGGACACGTGCTGGAAGGTCACCGCATCGGTATTTACAGCCGTACCGGTGACAGCATCCGGAAAATCCTGACCGGCAGGGGTGTTCAGCACATCGGCGATCCGCTTGGCACAGGCGGCAGCCTTGGTCAGGTTCAGGATCATGTTTGCCATCTTCACCAGCTCCACTAAGATCTGGGACATATAGTTGTACAGTGCCACCAGAGCCCCTTGGGTCAGGATTCCGGCTTCCACTCGAATGGCACCGGTGTACAGCAGCACGATGACTGCCGCATTGATGAGCACATAGGTGATGGGATTCATCAGTGCGGAGATCTTGCCGGTGAAGTGCTGCATAGCGGTCAGCGCTTCGTTGTGTTCGTGGAAGCTTTCGCCAACGGCCTCTTCCATCCGGAAAGCACGAATGAACCGGGACCCGGTCAGGCTCTCACGGGTGTTGCCCAGCACCTTATCCAGGCCGGCCTGGACCTTTTTGTACAGTGGCATGGAGATGAGCATGATGCCAAACACCACCACGCAGAGCAGCGGAATGGTCCCCGCAAAGATCAGCGCCGACTTAACACCGATGGTGAAGGCCATGATCATCGCACCGAACACCACGAACGGCGAGCGCAGCAGCAGCCGCAGGGTCAGATTCACACCGGCCTGTACCTGGTTCACGTCACTGGTCAGCCGGGTGATCAGGGTCGATGTGCCCACGTGATCCAGTGTGCCATAGGACAAGGTCTGGATGTGGGCAAACAGTGCATGGCGGATCCGGGACGCAAAGCCCACCGCTGCCTTGGCGGAGAAGAACTGCGCCGTAATGGAGCAGACCATACCGATCAGTCCCAGCAGCACTAAGATCCCGCAGTACTTCCAGATGGCAGAGGGTTCGCCACCTTCGGCCAGTCCCGTATCGATGACCGCAGCCACCACCAACGGCACCAGCAGCTCAAAGGATGCTTCCAGTAGCTTGAACAGCGGACCCAGGATGCTTTCCTTCACATAAGGCTTGAGATATTGCAGTAGTTTTTTCAAGAGAGACCTCCAGTCAGGTTCATGGTGGTGTCGCCATACCCGGTATATCCTGTATGCAGGGCAGACGAGACCGATGCATGGAACCTGTAAAAATTGCAAAGATACCTACAGTATAGCATAAATGGAAGGGAAAAGCAATAGGCAAATTATATGGAAAACCGCTCTTTGGCTGCCATCTCTGTATAATCGCCGGGAAAATGTCCATACTAAAAAAACTACCAGCGAAAGAGGGGTATGACCTGTGAAAGGCTTAGAAGGACAGCTTGCAGGCAGCTATGCAGCGGATGTGGCCACGATCGACCGGGTACTGCGTGTGGGAGAGAGCTTCGATCTGATCCGACGGGAGATGCAGATCGCCGACCGACAAATGGTGCTGTATACCATCGACGGCTTCACCAAGGCAGAATCCTTGCAGAAGCTGCTGATGCACGTGACGTCCCTGACCGATTTTGGCGATGGTTCCCCGGAGGCTGCCGAGAATTTTGCCAAGGCGAACGTACCGACCATTGAGGTGGAGTGTACCGGTGTGGTGGATGCAATCGTGCAAGCGGTGCTTTCCGGCTGTACGGCGTGGCTGTGTGAAGGCTTTGGCGACAAGGCACTGCTCATCGATATGCGCACCTATCCTGCCCGCAGTGCGGAGGAGCCGGAAAACGATAAGGTCATGCGTGGCAGCCGGGACGGATTTGTGGAGACGTTGCTGTTCAACACGGCCATGTTGCGTCGCCGGATCCGGGACCCAAAGCTCACCGTGCGGTATGTGAACGTCGGTACCGTGTCCCACACCGATGTGGCGCTGTGCTACATGGCAAACCGTGCCGACATGGACTACGTGGAAGCACTGGTGAAAACGTTGGAGCGTCTGCCCACCGATTCCCTGGTGCTGGGCCACCAAAGTCTGACGGAGTCTCTGCTGCAGCGGAAATGGTACAATCCGTTTCCCAAGGTGCGCTGTACCGAACGACCCGATGCGGCAGCGGCTGTGGTACTGGAGGGCAGTGTGATCCTGCTTTGCGACAACAGCCCGGAGGCCATGATCTTTCCCACGTCCCTGTTCGATTTTCTGCAGGAGACCGACGATTACTATTTTCCACCGCTGACCGGCACCTATCTGCGGCTGCTGCGGCACGGCATTTTCTGGCTGACCATGCTGCTGACCCCACTTTGGTACCTGTTGCTGCAGCAAGGGGAAGCGCTGCCTGTCTGGCTCCGGTTCGTGATCCCCAAGGACCCCGGCGCACTGCCCATTCTGCTGCAGCTGTTTCTCACGGAGTTTGCGCTGGACGGCTTGAAGCTGGCGTCACTGAACACACCGGATGTGCTTGCCAATTCGCTGTCTGTGGTAGGCGGTCTGCTGCTGGGCGATTTTGCCGTGACCGTGGGCTGGCTGTGTCCGGATGTGATCCTGTATATGGCCTTTGTCGCCATCGCCAACTTCACCCAGTCCAGCTATGAGCTTGGCTACGCCTTCAAATACCTGCGGATGCTGACCCTGGCACTCACGGCACTGTTTGGCATCTGGGGCTTTTTGGGTGGCATCGTTATTGCCGTGGTGCTGGCAGCCACCAACCGCACCGCCGATGGAAAGCGCTCGTATCTGTATCCGCTGCTCCCCTGGAACGGCAAGGCCATGGCAAGGCTGGTGTTCCGGCTGCCAAAGAAATAGGCTTGTCGATGGAGATCGGTACAAAGTTACACTTCGTTCAAAAACGATATTGCGTTCATCAATGGCAAAGAAGCCATCAACACTACCATCGAAGAGTTTATCGAAACCTATATGAAATGATCCTGAGAGAGATCGGGTACACGTGCCATATCGTGCCCGATCTCCTTTTTTCGGGAAAAACTGCAAAAATTCCAAAAAATTCTTACTTCTGCTCTTGATTTTTACAGGGATTTGTATTAGAATAATAGGGTACAATATCATTACCATGTTCATGGCTCAGAGAATGGCCAGGAAAGGAATTATTATGGCACAGAAATTTAGAAAGATCGGCGTACTGACCTCCGGCGGTGACGCTCCCGGTATGAATGCGGCAGTACGTGCCGTGACCCGTGCAGCACTGGCACAGGGCGTAGAAGTAATGGGTATCGTAGGCGGCTACAGAGGTCTGATCCACGATGAGCTGATCCCCCTGACTTCCCGTGAAGTTTCCAATAAGATCATGCTGTCCGGTACATTTTTGTACTCCGACCGCTGCCTGGAATTCAAGGAAGAAGCCGGTATGCAGAAGGCTATCGAGACCCTGAAGAAGCACGAGATCGACGGTGTGATCGCCATCGGTGGTGACGGTACCTTCCGTGGCGCTACCGACCTGTCTGCAAGAGGCGTGCCCACCATCGGCGTTCCCGGTACCATCGACAACGATATCACCGCTACCGACAACACCATCGGCTTCGACACCGCTATGCAGACCGTTGTGGAAAACGTAGACCGTCTCCGTGACACCTGCGAATCCCACGCTCGCTGCAACATCGTAGAAGTTATGGGCAGAGGCGCCGGGGACATCACCCTGAACACCGCCATCGCTACCGGTGCCGTAGACTGTGTGATCCCGGAATGCCCCTTTGACGAAGATGCTTGCGTGGAAAAGATCATCCGTCTGCGCAGAGCCGGCAAGAGAAGCTTCCTGATCATCGTATCCGAAGCCTTCCCGGAGCTGGGTGAATCCCTGAAGAAGCGCATCGACAGCACCACCAAGGCTCTGTCCGAAGCAGAAGGCAATGACAGACTGTGGGTGGAGACCAAGTTCTGCCGTATGGCCCACATCGTTCGCGGTGGTACTCCCACTCTGGGTGACAGACTGCTGGCTACCAAGATGGGTTCCTATGCTGTGGACCTGTTGCTGGATGGCAAGAGCGACCTGATCGTCATCGAAAAGAACGGCGAGATCACCTCTGCCGACATCCGTTACACCCAGGTTCTGGACCGGATGTACAAGGGCACCCTGAAGGATGGTATGCTGGACAACTACAGTGCCGACCAGATCGCCGCTATGGAAGCCGAGATCGCCATCAAGAAGGAACAGTTCAAGAAGACCTACGCTATGTTCGAAATGCTGTCTGAATAAGATCGCATATATAGAAAAAGGCAGATCCACTGTGGTCTGTCTTTTTTTGTGCAGCTTTGCCGAATTTACGATTTTGTCAAAATTTATTTTCTTCTCCCCTCTTCTACCTGTGTATCGTTTCTGCTATAATGAAGGTACTACAGAAAAAAGAGGTGATCTCATGCATATTTGTGTATATGGTGCAGCCAGCGAAGCCATCGATAAACGGTATCTGGAGGGTGCCACGGAACTTGGGCGGCGTATCGCTATGGCAGGGCATACCCTGGTGTATGGGGCCGGTGCGACGGGTGTCATGGGTGCTTGCGCCAGAGGCTGCTGCGAAGCCGGTGGTAAGATCGTCGGCATCGTTCCGTCCTTTTTTGAAGAACCCAGTTTTCGGAAACCGGAGGCAGACAACACAGGTGTGGAGAAAACCGGTATCCTGTTTCCGCATTGTACCGAATTGATCTTCACCGAGACCATGCGGGAACGGAAGCAGCTTCTGGAAGACCGCAGCGATGTGTACATCGTGGCCCCCGGCGGCATCGGTACCATGGACGAATTCTTCGAGATCCTGACGCTGCGCACCTTAGGCCAGCATCCCAAGCCGGTGATCCTGTGGAACCTCCACGGCTGCTGGGACGACCTGATCCGGCTGTTGGACAATTTTGTGGCAAACGGTTTTATGAGCCAAGAAAACCGGGACATGGTGCAGGTCATGGAAAACCTTTGGTAATGCTATAGAAAAATAGGTACAAGTCGCATTCGTGACCTGTACCTATTTTTATATTTATTTCTCCAAAATATCGGCGATCCGCTTGCAGGCCAATCCGTCTCCGTAGGGATTGGATGCCGTTGCCATTTTTTCGTAGGCGGCAGGATCGTCCAGCAGCTCTGTGAAATGGTCATAGATCACCTGCTCATCGGTGCCCACCAACTTCAGCGTACCGGCGGCGATCCCTTCCGGTCGTTCCGTGGTGTCCCGCATGACCAGCACCGGCTTGCCCAGAGAGGGTGCTTCTTCCTGGATCCCACCGGAGTCGGTCAGGATCATGTACGACCGTGCCAAGAAGTTGTGGAAGTCCAGCACCTCCAGCGGTTCGATGATCCGTACCCGGTCGCAGTCTCCCAGCTCCATAGCTGCCGATTCTCGTACCACCGGATTCATGTGGATGGGATAGATGGCCTTTACGTCCGGATGCTCGTCCATGACCCGGCGAATGGCACGGAACATATGGTGCATGGGTTCACCCAAATTCTCTCGCCGGTGTGCCGTGATCAAGATCAGTCGGGAGTCCGCTGCCCAGTCCAGCTCCGGATGGCTGTAGTCCTGCCGTACCGTGGTGTGCAGGGCATCGATGGCGGTGTTCCCTGTTACATAGATGGTATCGGGATCTTTGCCTTCCTTCACCAAATGCTCTCTGGCCAGCTCCGTGGGTGCAAAGTTGTACTGAGAAATGATGGACACCGCCTGCCGGTTGAATTCCTCCGGATAGGGGCTGTATAGGTTGTAGGTGCGCAGTCCGGCTTCCACGTGCCCCACCGGGATCTGCAGATAGAAGCAGGCCAGTGCCGTTACAAATGTAGTAGATGTATCCCCATGCACCAGCACCACATCGGGCTTTTCGGTTTCCAACACTTCCTTGATCCGATTCAGGATGTTGGTGGTGATGTCGAACAGCGTCTGCTTATCCTTCATGATGGACAGGTCATAGTCCGGCACGACCCCGAAGGCTTCCAATACCTGATCCAGCATTTGCCGGTGCTGCCCGGTGACGCATACCACCGTTTGCAGTCCTGCTCTCTTTTTGCATTCGTTGACCAGCGGACACATCTTGATGGCTTCCGGCCGTGTGCCGAATACCAGCATAACTTTTTTCATATCGATTTCTCCCTATGATAGAGTGGGTGTATTAACCTTAGTATACCATTTTCTTTCCCGTGGGTCAACCGGTTAGTTGTGAATTTTTACCACTTTTCCCGAAAGAAACTTTTTTATCCCATTTTTCTATAGCACCATGTAACAAAATCGCCGGAGAGCGGTTATACAGGACAAAGAGGAGAAAACCTCCGACTACAGCCGAAAGGAGCGTGACGAGAAGGAATGGATACGGCCCCAGACAATATGCCCGTGCAGACCCTGGAGACCATATGGGCACTGTGCCAGGATCCCATGTGGAAGACCGCCTACCGCATCCTTAATAAACGGGAAGACAGCGAGGATGCGGTCATGGATGCCATGGTGCGTATGGCGAAAAATCTGCCGAAGTTAGCGCATTTGCCGGACGGAGACATAGTCGCCTTGTCCGTGATCTACACCCGGCATACTGCCATCGACATCTACAACCGTCACCGCCGGGATCCCATTCCGGTGGAAGAAATGGACGACCCGGCAGACGACGACGCAGACCCCGTCGCCATCCACATCTTAGGGGATCTGGAAGATTTTGTGTACCGGCAGCTACTGGAAATGCCGTCGGCCATGCGGGACGTGATGAACCTGTCCGTCCACTATGGCATGACGAACCGGGAGATCGCCGAAGCCCTGCACCTGTCGGAGGGTACCGTGCGAACCAGGCTGTCCCGTGGGCGAAAGTGGCTGCGCAAACAATTGGAAGAGAAGGGAGTGATGCTGTGATATGAAGAAAAGATCCTTTGAACAGGCGCTCCATGGTGCCTTCGAGCGGTACAACCATACGGTAGAGCAGACGGGAACAGAGCCTGTACCCGAAATGTCCCCGGCGTTTTTGCAAAAAATGGACGACTATATCCGGTCGCAAACGAAACAGGAGGAACAGAGCATGACAAAGCATACCACCAGCGTAGGTAAAAAATGGAAGAAAGCATGGACAGCAGCCATAGCCGCAGCCATCGTAGTCGGCGGCAGCGTGTGCGTATATGCCACCGTACCGGCAGTGCGGGAGCGGATCAATATGCTATTCCTGCAAAAGGAAAGCGTGGCAAGACTGCACGAAGTCCCCGACGGCTGGATGGGCATCTACACGGCCGAAGACCTGGAAAAGATCCGGGAAGACCTGTCCGGCAGATACATCCTCATGAACGACATCGTGATCCCGGAAGAAGCCTATGAACCCGGCGGTCTCTACGAAAACGGCTTCACCCCCATCGGTGGCACCAGAGTGACCTACACCAACGAAGACGGCAGGACCATGACGAGATCCTATCCCTTCACTGGTATTTGCAACGGCAACGGCTACACCATCGCCAACGTACAGATCAAAGCACTGCCAAACGACACCGCCGGCCTGTTTGGCGAATGTGAGATGCAGTACGATATGTGGGACGAGGAGACCGGAGAACAGAAACACAAGGCTGGCGGTATCATCAAAAATTTGGGTGTGATCGACAGCTCTATCACCATCACAGACGAAGACCGTATCGCATCGGTGGGCATGATCGTGGGCAAAGGCGGCTTTGTGGTGGGTTGCTACACGGAAAACGTAACGATCGACTTTGTTGCCCCGGAAACGAAGACGAACAAAACGATCTGCATCGGCGGTGTGGCAGGGGAAGCACACATCATCGACAGCTGCTACACCAATGCCAGCATCACCGTGGAGACAAATGCCAACCAAAGCCTGTACGTGGCTGGCGTGTGCGGCTGGAGCAAGGCGTGCGTGACCTCCTATTTCGATGGCACCATCGATGCGCCTGTGTCCGACTGGGAGGTCTGCTACATCGACGAGACCGATCCCCCGGAAATGCTCAACGATGCCACCATGTTCGAGCTGACCTATCAGCTGCTGTGTAAGGACTACGGCATGACCTTTGACAAAGCTGCCATGGAAGCATGCTGGTATGCCGCCATAGATGCCGGAGAATACCCCGGAGATGCCGTAGAAGCCTACGTAGCCGAACAGGGTGCTGTAGGAGATGCATGGGGCTATCGGCACGTGTTCGCCTTCTACTGCGGCAAAACCAATGTGAATCCCCAGGATTATCTCACCTATACATCCCCCAACACGAAAAACCACTACGAACGGGTGTATCTGCTGGATCCGTGTACCACGGTCAAGGAACGGGCAGTGCTGTCGCAGCTGATCGCCGGTGTATTTGACGGGGAAGAATTCGTGGCACTGTGTCAGGAAAACGGCGTGAAGTACGGCGGCTACCACAATTACGACCTGCGCCGGGAGCCGGACTGCACCTACGAAGGCTTCGATTTCGACTACATCTGGCGCATGAGCGACAACGGCAAACCGGTACTGCGGCTGTTCACCTGGTCCAAGGAAGACGGTGTCACCACCTACGAAAACAAGCTGCCGGATGTGATCCGGAATTAAGCATATCCACACACGATCGGGCTGTCCCCAAAGGATGGCTCGGTCGTGTTTTGGCTTGTCCGGTGTGCAGATCGTTTCGCTGGTAGGTAACCAAATTTTCATCATTTTTCGGAAAAATACTTCTGTTCACTTGACAGATAATATGTGACGTGGTATAATTATATTGTTCCATCGTGAACAAGCAGAAACGAGGTGTTTTGTATGCGTAAGATCGCTTGGCTTTTGGCACTGCTGACCGTAGGCTCTGCCCTTGCCGGTTGTGTTTCGACAGGCGAGCCCGGATCCGAGACGACAGCCGAAATGGAGACAGCTTCGGTGGAAACTGAAGAAACAGAGGTTGCAGATCCTGTTGCCGGTGAGGATCCCAACACGCCGGATCATTCTGTTCCATCTGTTCTACCGGAGGGCACCGATGACACAGACGGCGTCACAGAATTTGCCTACAGTGCGGAGGCACAGGCCGCTATCGAAGGCTTGTACGTGAACTACTGGCACGAGGACTTTGCCGCCAGCTATCTGGGGTATCGGGAAGAAGGGGACGACAGCACGCTTGCCAAGTGGCTGCAGGACAACTGTCCCATGCTGACCAGCTTTTGGCCGTTCCTTGCGGAGATCCCACAAGAGGACATCGTCGGTGACCACGGCTACCTGTACTGTATCGTGCCCATGGATGGAAGCGTCGAATTTGCAGTAAAGAGCCTGGAGTGGGAGAATGCTGGTGATAATGTGCCGCCCAGCCACACCGAAACGCTGTATGCGCCCCAGACCGATCGTCCCTTCCTGCTGTATTCCACCTGCGAGTCCTGGGTGGATAACGCCGATGTGGTTCTCGAGTTCGTGGAAGCAGATGGCTTTGAGGGCGTATGGTCTCCTGTGCTACAACCGGATGGAACCATCACGAACCCCCTGTCACGGGACGGCGGCTATACGATCGTGGACTTTGCCGGTCTTTATGATATTGGCGATTATGTGCCACATTTGTATAACGATACGGATGCGGACTCCGGCTGGCTGCCACCCACAGAGACCGGCCTTGCCAACACCACCTGGTACAGCGACAACGGCTGGGTGCTGTCCTTTGGTATGGACGGAAATGCAGCGGACGGCATGGTGCTGTATGCTCCCGAAGAAGGAGAAGACGGCACGCTGACACCGTACTACGAGGGTACCTGGTGGATGGAGGACGACAAATTGTGTCTGGGCGTCTACGATGGTGTCTGCCCGTTCCCACTGCTGATTTCTCCATCCGGGGAAACGCTCGTCATCATGCAAGCGGACGACGGCTCCGTGCTGCCCTTTTTTGTGGAGGGACAGACCATCTGCAATATGTCCCTGGTGTATGGCTGATAGGGAAGTGAATGCTGCTCCGAGCGTGCCAAAAACAACCTGCCCTCAAACGGGTTCAAAAGCATAACAAACGACCGGGCGTCCCCAAAGGATACCCGGTCGCTTTTGGTATATTCGTTTGTCGATATTATTTTTCGCTTCTCAGCAGCACACCAACGCCGTATCGACCGCTCTTTCTGCCATACAGCGACAGGCCTGCGTCTTCCTCTGTGGCAAAGGTCAAGGTAAAGCTTTCCTTGGTCTGCAGCTTCAACAGCAGTGCCGACGGAATCTTCACGTCACACAGGTAGCCGTAGGAGCCCGCTTCGTCCAGGTGGTAGATGCTGGGCTGGTAGTGATGGGACAGAGCCCCACGGGAATCGGCAGGTGCATCCGGCAGCAGCATAGTGGTCACCGGTACGCCATCGATGGACACAGCCACCTTGCCCGGATAGGGTGTAGCATCGGTCTGTACAAAGGAGTTCAGGTTCTCGCCGGGATCACACCGGTAGCCAAGCATATAGTTCAGATCGACCTTGGCATCCTTGTCTTTTGCCGGATAGTCGTGGGTCATGGGGAACCGGGTGGAAATCTCTGCCAACAGCCGCACATCCTTCGCTTCTGCAAAGCCGGGAATGTCCGCTGTCTTGATAACCGTAGAGAACGAACCCTTGCCCAGTCCGCTGACCTTTTCCACCTTGGCCTCGATCACGCGGTCAAACCCATCGGTCCGGAAGTCTGCCGGAGACAGCACCAGCGCATCCGGTCTGCTGCCGACGATGTCAAAGAGAATGCCGTTTTGCATGATGGTCTCATCCTTGTCCACCAGCGCAAAGGACAACAGGGCAGTGCCATCGTGTTCGGGCATGGTCAGCTGGATCGCACCGGCCGGGAAGGCACCGTATCCCTTCCAGACCAGCTGGATCTCGCCGCTGTCTGCCACATAGTCGCCGTCCACCGGATCGTTCACCGTGAACTGCCATGCAACCGTCAGCAGCTTGCCGTGCCGCTTGTCCGTGAAGCTGGAACCAAACAGCGGTACGTTCACCGTATCGCCGGGCTGAACGGTGGTCATGGGTGCAAAGTCGGCACCTACGTAATCCTGGCTGTGCAGATCCCGCAGGGTCATGCCATAGCTGTCGTAGCCGAAATCCTTGTCGCCGTTGTCGATCTTGTAGTAGCCGTTGAACTCGTTGACCACATCGTGGAATTCCGTGAACACAAAGCCGCACAGCTTGTCATGCCGCCGGAATTCGTTGATCATATACTTGTACTGCCAGGAGATGTCGCTTTCCCCGGCATTGCCTTCGATGCCCCATACGTTGCCGCATTCGCTGTTCATGCATGGCACGTCGGTCTGGGTGTATCCTTCCTTATAGTTGTTGTGAGAGCCTGCATACGCATTGTCGCAGAAGGTGTCCACCACATCCTTGACCCGTTCGTAGCCGTTGGCGTAGAAGTGCCAGGTGTTCACATCGGTGACGGTGTGGTCGCCGTTGCAGGGAGAATTGTCCTCTACCAGTCTGGTCGGATCCAGCGCCTTTGCCTTTTCCCAGCAGTGTACCACCCACTTGGCCGTCTCTTCGGTGTAGGCTCTGCCATTTCCGTCGGGACGATTGGTGAACAGCCCCCAGGTCTCGTTGAAGATGACCCAATAGAAAATGGACGGATGGATCCGGTCACGCAGGATCTGCTCTTCCATTTCCACTTCATACTGTGCTCTGGTCTCCGGCAGCGGTTCGGCCCAGAAGCAGGGGATGTCCTCCATGATCAGCAGCCCCAGCTTGTCGGCCCAGTACAGCTTCAGCGGTTCCTCGGCCTTGATGTGGATCCGGGCCATGTTGATGCCGATCCGCTTCAGCCGCAGGATCTCTTCCCGGCAGTCGTCATCGGTGGGCAGGGTGAAATACCCCTTGGGATTGAAGGACTGATCCAGAACCCCATTGATGAAGTAGGGCTTGCCGTTGAGGGTGATGTAGTGCCGGCTCTCCGTGCCAAACTTGCCGGTACCGATCTCCCGGATGCCAAAGTACGTGGAGACCACATCGTCCCCCAGGGTCAGCGTGCCTTCGTACAGATTCGGCTCTTCCGGGCTCCACCACTTGGGTTCAGCCACGTGCAGCACCAGCTCAGCCTTGTCGTCGTTTACCACAGCGGTACCGGTGGTGTCACCAAAGGTCGCTGTAATGGTGTCGCCGTCCTTAGCGCCAACGGTGGTGATGGTGTAGGTCACCGTGCCGTCTAACTTTGTGGTGTTGTAGAAATCGGCGATATATGCGTCCGGCCGTGCTTCCAGCCAGGGTGTCTGCCAAATGCCCTTGGCATCGCCGTAGCCCTGTTTGCCGTAGGTCTGGCTCCGATCTGCTGTATCGGTGGCACAGACCTCGATGGTGTTGTCGCCGGTTCTGTCCCAGATGTCGGTGACTTCAAACTGGAAGGGCATATACCCGCCACGATGGCTGCCCAGCTCTTTCCCGTTGACGGTCACGGTGCAGGTGTAGTCCACAGCACCAAAGTGCAGGAAGATACGGTGGTTTGCCGGATCCCAGCGCACGGTGCGGCGGTAGTAGGCCGTGCCGTCCTTGGCTTTGTCGATCCCGGACAGGGGCGAACCCCAGGGATAGGGTACTTTAATGACCTTGTCGTAGATGGGTGCGTCAAAGGAGAAGTCCCAGGCACCGTTCAGGTTCAGCCATTGGGGAACTTCCTTGTACGGTTGGGGGTAACGTGTTTTCAGTAGCATAGATGGATTTCCTCTCTCTATGGATTTGGGTTGGCATCATTATACCATATTTCTCGGAAATAGACAATGGTTTTTGCCAATTTTCTTTCCACGCTGTTGACATTGGCTGAAAAAACAGGTATACTATTTTCAAAAGCACAGGATCTGCGCGATATAGATCCCAACAAACCAAAAAGCAGGAGAGGTGTACCATGGATATATTGACCCGTATGGCAGCGGCCAAAAAGCTCAGTCGATACAAGCTGTATCTGCAAAACGATATGTTCCGGGGAAGCGTGATCTGGTGTCGCACGGCCTACAGCAAATGGGAAGGCATGGCCCCCACCGCACCCAATCAGCACACCTTCTACGAGCTGCACTACGTACTGGAAGGCAGTCTCACGGTCGCTTTGCCCGGCGAACGCTCTATGGATACACAGCCGCCGTTTGTTGTGGATGCCGGGCAGTTTGTCCTGATCCCACCACGCTGTCTGCACCAGTTGACGCCCAACGATATGGCGCTGGAAAAGCTGGTCTGCGGATTCGTTCTGGACAGCGACAAGGATTTTGTCAAGCAAGCTCTGGCACACCTGCCACGTCACGCCTGTGCTGCCACCGAGGCCATGCCGACCTACGTGGCGCTGATGCTGGAAAACGCCATGACGGGACGTGCCGGTTCCACGACCACCATCGGCAACCTGTTGGAATGTCTGCTCATGGAGGTACTGCGACAGCTCTCGCCGGATAGCCTGGAGAAAAGCGGCGACCGGAAGGTGTTCGAAAACGACCTACGGATCCGGGAGCTGGAAGCCACCATCACATCGAGTATCCGGGAGCCAAACGGCGGTTGTCGTCTGACCGGTGAGGAGATCGCAGCACAAATGAACATCAGCCTGCGCCACCTGAACCGGCTGACGGGGCGATACCTTGGCTGCTCCGTGGGACAATATATGGCACAGGTGCGCCTGGAATACATCAAGGAGCTGCTGTATATCCATGAGCTGTCCTTACAGGATATCGCAGAGAAGACCGGCTTTCAATCGGAGTATGCCCTGAGCCGATTTTTCAAGAACCAAGAGGGAATGCCCATTGGTGTATATCGCCGAAGTCTGGAACAGTGATGTCCGATTTGGTTGTAAACGTGTCCGATTTCGGTATGAACAATGTGACCAAATTTGTGTAATACGCCACGTGGTCTGCGATTTTTGTGAAAGCAAACCAGAAAAAATGCGGTAAAATCGGCATTTACACGGGGAATTGCACAGGGATCTCGGAAAAATCACGTAGGGCAAACCGACATGGACAAAATGTGCAGATGTCCGGAAATGGTATGGATATGTCCAAAATTGCTATTGTGTATCCGCAAAAAATCGGTATAATGTAAGTAATACCACAACCTGTCGTAAAGGTCGTGCTGTACAGACTTATTCTTTATGCACAATTACAAGGAGGCATCGTATGAAACACATCATCACATCGATCGCACTGGCTGCGCTGTTGTCCATTGGTACACTGGCTGCGGATGTACCGTACACCGCATTTTATAAGGCAGCGGATATGGCTGTAGATGGAGCTGCTGTCACCGCCACGACTACCAAGGGTTCCATCCACGATAAGGTGCTTACCTGTGTCGAAAAGGGTGAGAATGCAGAAGGCAGCGGCTTTACGTTTACCTTCACCGTGCCGGAGGATGGCGACTATACCGTTTGGGGCAGAGTATTCTATCCCGACCAGTCCAGCAACTCCATCCACTATTCCGTAGACGGCGGCGAATCCATGGTGTGGGACTTCCCGGACGAAAGCGACAATGAAGCCGAAGAAAAGAACGACCCGTCCCTGATGCCGGTGTGCTACGGTTCCTGGCAGTATTTCTACCTGACCTATCGGCAGGAAGGCAAGTATTCGGATACCGATATGTACGGAACCTGGACAATCGAGCATGACCAGTGGCGCCACGCTCCCAACGTACTGTCCCTGAAGGCCGGCGAGCATAGCATCCACTTTGTGGGTCGGGAAACCGGTTGGATGATCGACGAGCTGGTGGTGACCGAGCTGGCTGCCGCTGACTATGACCCCAACTATTACGTAGGCAACCTGGACATTCTGGATCCTTGCCAGTTCTGCGGTACCTATTGGCAGCACTACTACAAGGACATCTACGCCGCCACCGGTGTGACCGCTGAGGAATACTACCACAGCACCCTGTACCCAGAAGTGGAGCTGGTGGATGCCGCCGATGCTGCTGCGCCTACCGTGACCACCGCACCCCAGACCGCAGACATGACCCTGGTGCTGTGTGCCGTGGCTGCCCTGTCCGGTGCCATCGCTTCCAAAAAGCGCAGATAACATATAGTGCCCAAAATATCCTTTTTCATAAGAATACCGAAAGACACCTGCCTTGCGACCTCGTGAGTGGGTGTCTTTTGCGTATTGAGAATTTTACGGATTTCTGTTGACTTTGGCTTTCCTATCCGCTATACTATAGATATACAAAAGCAGAACCGCAAAGGAGATTTTCCCATGCTGACCGATACCACCATACGCACCATGATCGATATCGCTACCGCAGACGGCACCCGCCAGATCGTGCTCACCGGCGAGTACACCATATACGAAACTGTTCTCATCCCATCGGATTTCACCATCGTGCTGGACAACTGCCACCTGACCATGGCACCGGGCACCTTCTGCAATCTGTTCCGCAACCAGCACGCCGACGATCCCTATGCCCGTACCGTCACCGATGCAGACCGCAATATCCGCATCATAGGCCGGGGCAAAGCGATCCTGGACGGCGGCGAATACAATGGTCTTTGCGAAGGGAACAGCGAAAAGGACGGCAGACCCCACATTTCCGTGAACAACCTGCTGCTGTTCGTCAACGTGGACGGCTTTTGGATCCAGGGCATCCAGTGTCGCAACCAGCGTTGGTGGGCACTGAATTTCCTGTTCTGCGCCCATGGCGTGCTCGAAAACATCGATTTTTGTGCCGACGACACACGCCTGCTGCCGGACGGGACCAGAGTCCATGGCCTCAGTCGGGACAGCTACGGCGAGGTGTACATCAAAAATGCCGACGGGATCGACCTGCGCAGTGGCTGTCACGACATTCGCATCGAAAACATCACCGGCTTCACCGAGGACGACACCGTTGCCTTGACCGGCCTTTGGGGAAAAATGGAGCAAATGTACCAGGTGGAAGGCGCCGACACCTCCATCCACAACGTGATCATCCGCAACGTGCAAAGCGCCGCCTATTGCACCAATGTACGGCTACTCAACCAAAGCGGCATCCGGCTGTACAATATCCTCATCGATGGGGTCATGGACACATCCGCAGGCAGTCTCCACATGGACAGAGGCCTCTATGCGGTCCGCATTGGGGACAACCACCTCTACGGGACCCGTCACTCCACACCGGACGAAACGAAAAATATCACCGTCCGCAATGTCTATGGCAGAGGAAATACCGTGGTCCAGCTGGCAGGCTCCATCACCGATCTGGTGCTGGACAACATCTGCACCTTCGGCGAATGCAGCACAGCCGTAGACAACCAAGCAAGGCTTTATCACAGTGACGGCACAGAGATTCAATAAGGTACGAAAGGAAAGCATTCTATGAAAAGCATCAAACCCGGTCGTGGTCCATCCTTCATGGGTGGGATCTCTGCTATATTTGCGGCACTGTTTGGGGTGTTCTGGGTCATTATGGCCTGTGCCATGGGTGGCTGGTTCATGGCACCCTTTGGGCTGATCTTCATCGCCATCGCCGTGGTCAACGCCATCCATTCCTTCAAGAACGCCACAAGCCAAAACCGCTATTCCAGCTTCGACATCGTGGACAGCGAAGAGGAGCCGGATCCCCTGAACCTTCAATACGGCAAGACGGTTTCCCATGTGGTAGAAGCGAAAAGCAAGCCGGAGCCGTCCGGGACAACGAAAGACACGGACAAGGCAGAAAGCCGCTATTGTCCTTGGTGCGGTACCAAGGTGGACGGCGACTATGTGTTCTGCAACCACTGCGGCAAAAAGCTGCCCTGATCCTGTCACAGAAACTTTACAGAAATAACCAATATTGTAACAGTTTATACGTTTTTCTTCCATTGCAAAAAACAGCTGATTCCGGTATAATACTGTACACAGCAAAAGTATCTTTTGAGAAAACAGCATTTTTGAAATAAGTGGAGCTTGTCTTACATGAAAATCGAAACCAAACAACTATTCAAGATCGCCGGTGTGGTGTTTCTGACGTACCTGGCGATCCAGTTCTGGCCGCAGGTCGTTACGCTTTTCTCTGCGTTGCTGGGAGCTGCCTTTCCGCTGATCGTAGGAGCCTGCATCGCCTATGTGGTGGGCATCCTGATGGATTGGTTCGAGCGGCATTATTTCCCACGCAGTCGGCAGAAATGGGTGCAGAAGTCCCGGACAGGTGTGTGTCTTCTGGTGGCATTTTTGTCCCTGCTTCTGATCGTGGGTCTGGTCATTGGCCTGATCCTGCCGGAGCTCATCGACTGCTTTACGTTGTTGTTCAACCTGGTCCAGGAGAATCTGCCCCGACTTATGGACGAGCTTCTGACCTATGCGGATAGCCTGGATCTGCTGCCGGAGGACATCTTGGGCTTTTTAGAAAACATCGACTGGAAATCCCGGATCGGTGAGTTTATCCAGGCACTGACCGCTGGTGTGGGCGGCGTCATGGGCACGGTGATCAAGACCGTATCCTCCGTATTCTCCGGTGTGGTGACCGCACTGCTTGCCATCATTTTCTCTCTGTATCTGCTGGTGGGCAAGCACAAGCTGAAAAACCAGGCAAACCGCATCCTGCAAAACTATTGCAAACCCAAGCTGTACAGCCGGATCCTGTACGTCCTGCGTACCCTGGACGACTGCTTCCACAACTACATCGTGGGGCAGTGTACCGAGGCTGTGATCCTGGGGCTGCTGTGTACCATCGGTATGCTGCTGTTCCGTCTGCCCTACGCCACCATGATCGGTGCACTCATCGCCTTTACCGCACTGATCCCCATCGCCGGTGCATACATTGGTGCCGGTGTGGGTGCGTTCATGATCCTGACCGTGTCTCCCATCAAAGCGGTATTCTTCCTGATTTTTATCGTGGTCCTGCAGCAGCTGGAAGGGAACATCATCTATCCCCGTGTGGTTGGGTCGTCTATCGGTCTGCCGGGCATCTGGGTGCTGGCAGCCGTGACCGTGGGCGGCGGCATCTTAGGCGTAGGTGGTATGCTGCTTGGCGTACCCATGACGGCGGCCCTGTAC
This sequence comes from uncultured Ruminococcus sp., assembly GCA_964558485.1. Lineage (GTDB taxonomy): Bacteria > Bacillota > Clostridia > Oscillospirales > CAG-272 > UMGS1696. Next base: position 17,739 of record CAZLED010000026.1, read on the forward strand.
CGGATCCTGCAGGAAGACCTGCACAGACGAGAGGGCAAGGCAAAAAAGACAAACGATGACGATGACGAAGACGACGAACCGAACCCGGACAAAAAGCCGGAGCCTGTTGTGGCAAGCGGATCGGAGCCAAGTGTAGAACCGAAAAAGCCTGCACCTGTGTCCAAGCCCAAAAAGAATAAGAAAAAGAAATGATCCCATAAACCAAAAGCGTACAGAATGCACCTTGTTCTGTGCGCTTTTGGTTTGCCCGGAACCATCCGACAAAGCGAACATATACTGAGGACAGTATGGCAAACAAAGGAGTGTTCACAGTATGGAACAAAAATTGTCTGCACTCAGCCTGGGACAGACGGGCATCATTGCATCGATAGTGGAAGGCAGCTTCGGCAGTCGTCTGCAGGATCTGGGATTCACACCGGGCAGCAGGGTCACAGCGGAGATGGCCAGTCCCATAGGCGGCGACCCGGTGGCGTATCGGGTACGGGGCACGCTGGTGGCACTGCGACATACGGATGCAGCACAGGTCACGGTGCTTGTACCCATGGAACGAACGGAGGATGCGATATGTGGCAAGCTGTGCTGACCGGCAATCCTAATGTAGGCAAAAGCACCGTGTTCAATGCGCTCACCGGCCTGCGGCAGCACACAGGCAATTGGCCGGGCAAAACCGTAGAGACCAAAACGGGACGGCTGCGTACCCCATCGACAACGCTTTCCCTGACCGACCTGCCGGGAACCTACAGCCTTACGGGACATTCGCCGGAGGAAGTGGTGGCCGGGGACTACCTGCGGGAACATACGGCAGACTGTGTGGTGGTGGTCTGCGATGCCACAGCACTTTCCCGGAATTTGATTTTGGCCTTGCAGATCCGGGAACGTTTTCACCGGTGTGTGGTCTGCGTGAACCTGATCGATGAAGGGGAAAAACGTGGCATTGTGGTGGATACGGTTGCGCTGTCCACCATATTGGGCTGTCCGGTGGTGGCCTGTGCTGCCCGACAAAAACGAGGACTGGACACACTGCGGCAAACGATCCTGTCCGTCTGTGCAGGAACACAAACGCCAGCTCTGCCAACCTACTACGCCTATGGAAAGGATATCCCAGCCCAGGCAGAGGCCATTGCAAGGACGGTCTGCCGGGTATCGGAAACGACGCTTCCCCAAGATGCCAAACTGGATCACCTGTTGGCCGGTTCCTGGATGGCATATCCGGTGATGGCGGCGCTGGGGATCGTTGTGCTATGGCTGACCATTCGTGGTGCAGGCTACCTGTCGGAGGCGCTGACACGGTGCTTTGACTGGCTGCTCACCCAATGTATGCGATGTGGCACAGCACTGGGGCTGCCAACCATGCTTTGCTCTTTCTTGGTGGAAGGTGTGCTGACCACCCTGACCCAGGTGATCGCTGTGATGCTGCCGCCGATGGCGATCTTCTTTCCTCTGTTCACGCTGTTAGAGGATCTGGGGTATCTGCCAAGAGCCGCCTTTTGTCTGGATCGGGCCTTTCACGGCTGCGGTGCTTGCGGAAAACAGGCGCTGACCATGCTCATGGGACTGGGCTGCAATGCGGCTGGTGTCACGGGCTGCCGGATCATCGACTCTCCCCGGGAACGAAAGCTGGCGATCCTGACCAATAGCCTGACGCCCTGCAATGGACGATTGCCCATGGTACTGTCGTTGACGGGTGCGTTGGTGGTGCTTCTCAGTCGCACGCACACAGCCTCGGTGGGACTGCAGACGGTGACCGTGGGATTGGTGTTGGCACTGTGTACCGGCGTGACATTGCTGCTCTGCCGTGGCCTGAGCCATACGCTGCTTCGTGGGGAAAGCACTACCTTCACCCTGGAGCTGCCCTGTTATCGGATCCCCAGGTGGGGACAGGTGCTCGTTCGTTCCTTTCTGGATCGGACCCTGTTGGTGCTGCGGCGTGCTGTGGTGGTGGCGGCTCCGGCTGGCGCACTGCTCTGGTGCTTGACCCATATGGTCTGGCACGATGCCACATGGTACCAATGGGTCACCCTATGCCTGGATCCTGTTGGAAAATGCTTCGGTATGGACGGCGTGATCCTGACCGCATTTGTCCTGTCTTTACCGGCAGCTGAGCTGTTTTTGCCACTGGTGCTGCTTGGATATGGCGCATCGGAGATCATGCTGTGGCAGTGCTGGCAGGGTACCACGATTTTGTGTGTGCTGTGGTTCACCCTGTTCCATTGGCCCTGCGCCACCACACTGCTGACCATCCATAAGGAGACCGGCAGCTGGCGTATGACACTGCTATCGGCCGCACTGCCAACAGCCATAGGTCTTGCCGGTTGTCTGCTGCTGCGTGCCTTGCCCATATAAAGGAAAACACCTGCCTACGTGTATTGTAAGCAGGTGCTACTATTTGATGGAACATTTGAATACGCACGAAACGGTCAAGTGCACATATATGTGCTGTTTCCTACAGACTTATGGGTCACTGTTTGTGATTATTCCTTGCCATCCCAGCAGTAGGTGCAGAATTTGTCCGCATCCAGACCGGACGCTGCGATCATGTCGTCCAGCCGCTGGTACTTCAGCGTGGTAAAGTTCATCATCTTGCGGATCTCCTCTACCATGGCGGCGTACTCCGGCGTATCCGGGTCGCAGTACTTTTCCAGCTTGCCTTCGTGGTCAGCACCTTCCAGCATGGCAACGATCCGACGAGAGATCAGATCCATGTCCGAGGTGGAACGGGAGAAGTTCAGGTACTTGCAGCCGTACATGATCGGTGGGCACGCCAGACGAATATGTACCTCCTTGGCACCGCTCTTGTACAAAAATTCCGTGGTCTCTCGCAGCTGGGTGCCACGCACGATGGAGTCGTCGATGAGGATCAGCTTTTTGTCCTTGATCAGGTCACCCACCGGGATCAGCTTCATGTGTGCGATCAGGTTCCGTTGGCTCTGCTTCTGGGGCATGAAGGAACGAGGCCAGGTGGGCGTGTACTTGATGAAGGGACGGGAATAGGGGATCCCGGAACGGTTGGCGTATCCAATGGCATGGGCCAGCCCCGAGTCCGGTACACCAGCCACTGTGTCGGCTTCCAGACCTTTGTCACGCTGCGCCAGGTAATCCCCACAACGGCAGCGCATGGTCTCTACGTTCACGCCTTCATAAGTGGAGGTAGGATAGCCGAAATATACCCATAAGAAGGAGCAGATCTTCAGCTTGTCGTCCGGCTTCCGCACCACTTCTACGCCGTCAGCGGACACAAAATCGATCTCACCGGGCCCTAGCTCCTTCACAAATTCATAGCCTAAATTCAGGAAAGAGAAGGATTCAAAGGCCGTACAGTATGCCCCATCCTTTTTGCCGATGATGATGGGTGTACGCCCAACCCGGTCTCTGGCCGCATAGATCCCCGTAGGCGTCAGCAGCAGAATGGACATGGAACCGTCGATCTGTTCCTGGGCATACCGGATCCCGGCCGGAATGGAATTTTGCGAATTGATCAGCGCCGCCACCAGCTCCGTTGGATTGATGTTGCCGGCAGTCATTTCCAGAAAATGGGAAGTGCCGGCAGCAAAGGCCTTTTCCACCAGCTCGTCCGCATTGTTGATCCGACCCACCGTGGTGATGGCATAATGCCCCAGGTGAGAGCGCACGATCAGCGGCTGGGGTTCCGTGTCCGAGATGCAGCCAATGCCGCAGAGCCCGTGCATCTCATCCACATCGCTTTCAAACTTGGTACGGAACGGAGAGTTTTCGATGTTGTGGATGACCCGCTGAAACGCACCGTCCGCATACACCGCCATCCCACCTCGCTTGGTACCCAAATGGGAATGATAGTCCGTTCCGAAAAACAGGTCAAATACACAGTCCGTCTTGGACGCTACGCCAAAAAATCCACCCATATACATTTACTCCTTCATGAATTGGTTGTTTGTATCGTATGCGATCCTTCCGTGGAAAGATCGTGATGCCGTAAGAAAGTGTGGCAGCACTACTCTCTTCCAACGAAAGCTTGCTTAACTGCTTGAAATATAAAGTGCCGTCGTCCCGTTTGATGATCAGGACAAAATAGGGCTCCGACTCCACTTGCCCCTGGACCACCGTAAAGGTCACACGCCAGGTCTTGTCGGTCTCCCCAACAGAGGTGATGTGTACCTGGCTGTCGTCCGGAATGGGCGTGGATAGGGAAATGTACGCCTGCACTTTGCTGAGATACCGGAACCGACTGCCGTCCCTGTGGGAGATCTTCACCGAGCCGCCAAAGTAGCGATACATGGTCGCCTCAAAGTCAGCCGCCGGAATGATCTCCGAGATCTGGTATTCCGGATAGACCTCTGCGGCCTTGGCGATCAGTGCCATGTTGCCGGAGTACCGGGCGTATTCGCTTTCCAACATATAGGTTAGCACCGTGTCCCGGTAGGCTGAGATGGCATCGTTCATGTTGTCAAAGGGAATGAGCGTGGGCACCAGGATCTGGATCAGGTCTGCCAGCACTGCAGCCGTGTCGCTGTCGGTGTCGTAGGTGGTATGTACCTCTTCGCTCATATAATCGTAGGTGTCAAAGCCCAGCTTGTCCACGATCTCTGTTACGGTCGAACAGCCGGTGCAGCCACTGAGCATGGCCAGACACAGCACCGCTGCCAGTACCCGTTTCCCCATCCGGTATTTCATGCGTCTCCCCTCATTGTTTTCCCAAAAGTGCCCGTTTTACGTCTCCATACAGATAAAGTGACCCCAGGATCACCAGCGGTCGACCACTGTCCTTGGCATAGGCCAGCGCCGCCTGTACGCCATCTGCCAGCGTTTCATGGGCTACCGCAGTAGCACCACAGTCCCGGAACACCCCAGCAGTCTCTGCAGCTGACAAGGCTCTGGGATTGTCCGGCGTGATGGTGAATACCGTATCGGTCAGCGGCGCCAGGGATGCGATCATGTGGGTGAAATCCTTGTCACGCAGGACACCCATGCACAGCACCACCTTGCCATCCGGCTGGGTCGGTGAAAGATAAGCCTGGATGTTGCGCACCGCACCACGGATGCCCTGTGGATTGTGTGCCCCATCGTAAAAGACCAGCGGTTCTTCCATGAGCTTCTCAAACCGTGCCGGCCAACGGGCAGACGACAGTCCCCGAAGTACCGCATCCGTCGGCAAACAAACGCCCAGCGACCGCAGCAGCTCCACCGCAGTCAGCACGTTCACCGCATTGTGCAGTTGATACAGCCCCAACATATGCAGGGTGATGTCCTGCCATTCTTTCCAGGAAAACACGGTCTTGTCCGCAGAGAGCACCACGTCCCGGATCTCGCTGTAGTCAGCCCGGACAAAGGTGCCACCCATTTCCTTAGTGCGAGCGGCGATCACACCTTCTGCATCGTTGTCGCCTTCGCCAAACAGCACCGGACAACCCGGCTTGATGATCCCGGCTTTTTCTCCAGCAATGGCGGCGGTGGTGTCGCCCAGCAGTGCTGTGTGGTCCAGATCGATGCCGGTGATCACAGCCAGCAGTGGTGCAGGAATGACGTTTGTCGAATCCAGTCGTCCCCCAAGTCCCACTTCCAGTACCACATAGTCACAGTGGTGGTTGCGGAAATAGAGAAAGCAAAGAGCCGTGATCAGCTCAAATTCTGTCGGCGGATCGTCCATAGTGTCGGCAACTGCTTTGACTTCTTCGGTCAGTGCAGCCAGCTCTGCATCGGCAATGGGCTGTCCGTTGATCTGCATACGCTCGTTGAACCGTTCGATGTAGGGAGAGGTGTACAGTCCCGTGCAATATCCGGCTTCCTTCAGAATATTCGCCAGCATACAGCAGAAGGAACCTTTGCCATTGGTGCCGCCTACATGGATAAAACGCAGGTCCTTTTCCGGATGCCCCAACCTTTCGCACAGCACCGAGATCCGGCTCAGTCCCGGTCGGGAACCCAACCAGACCACCGAGTGGATATAGGCCATGGCTTCTTCATATGTCATATATTTCACCTCTCTTGTTATCGAGCGACCTTGCCAGTCACCAGTCCCATGCGACAAAGCAGACTTGTCAACCGCTTCAGCACCGGCGCAAACAGGAGCTGTACCGGCACCAGCACCGCATATTCCGGCAGCCGATACAAAAACCAGCCAAAGTAGGTCTTGTTGCCATAAAGCTGGCTGACCCAGATGGTGTTGACCAACAGACCCAGCACCAGGCAGTTGCAGCACACCGCACACAGGATCTGCCAGAAGGAGAGCTTTTCCCGGTGCAGCAGCCAGCCAAGGACCAGTCCCATGCCCACGGCACAAATGGTGAAGCCCGGATGATAGGGACCGATGGGAAACAGCATGGCGCCCAGAAAGTCAGCCAGTCCATACACCAGCCCAGCCGTCACAGGTCCATACAGCATCCCGGCCAGCATCGGCGGTACAAAGGAGAATCCGATCTTCAGCCCCGCTGTATTGATGGAGCAGAATCGATTCAGGACGATCTCCAGGGCAATGAGCATGGCACAGGCACAGAGCCAGCGCAGACGACCATGAAATGTGTTGTTCATAAAATAACAAACCTCCCATAAATGCACGGACGACCGAAGACCTGCCACAAGAATACATATCCTGTACAGGTCGCTTGATCCGCTTTGCGCCGTAGACGGCATATCGAGATCCATAGGTCGTTTGCTATAGATCCCGGACATTTATGAGAGTATACGCTCTTTTCGATGTACAGCGGGATGCGAGATCCGAACCGCAGGTCGGCAAAGTACCGCCTTTCGTCCGATGGACAACTCCCCGTTCCACCGGCACTTCACGCCCGGAAATCTACTCTGTAAGGATCGGTGATCCGCTAAAGTTTCGGTTCTGTAGAACCACCTCTATTATAACACACCAGCCAGGGAAATACAAGGGATTTTTTTACACAAATTTTGGATATGTATACAGGGCTTTCTCTGACATCGGTCTTTTGGTTCTGTGATGATTTTGTGTGCAAATCTTGAAGCCGGACGGAAATGCGAAAAAAATCCAGAAAATGTTGCATTTGCCACATACAAATTCCTACAAACGGTGTATACTATATATCGTACCAGAGACTGTGAGGTGTGAAATATGAAGATCGCATTTTTCGATACCAAGCCCTACGACAGACCAGCCTTTGAGACGCTGGGAAAAGAGCAGGACATCACGGTTCACTTCTTCGAGACCAGACTGACGATCGACACCGTGGAGCTGGCGCACGGCTATGACGGTGTGTGCGTATTTGTCAACGACACCATAGACCGTGCGGTGATCGACGCACTTGTCCATATGGATGTGCGGATCGTGGCGCTCCGGTGTGCAGGCTTCAACAACGTGGATCTGCGCTATGCCAAGGGGAAGCTGCACGTGGTACGGGTGCCGGCCTATTCTCCGTACGCTGTGGCAGAGCACACCATGGCGCTGCTGCTGACCTCCATTCGCCGGATCCACAAGGCGTTCATTCGCACCAGGGATTACAATTTCAGCCTGAACGGACTGACCGGCTTCGATCTCCACGGCAAGACCATCGGGATCATCGGCACCGGCAAGATCGGCCGTGTGTTCCTGGACATCTGCCGGGGCTTCGGGATGCGTGTGCTGGCCTATGACAAATATCCCGATCCCACGTTGGCAAACGGCGACACCATCCGCTACGGCACCCTGGACCAGCTGTTTCAAGAAAGCGACATCATTTCTCTCCACTGTCCCTTACACGAGGACACCTACCACATGATCGACGAGGCAGCCCTTGCCAAATGCAAAAAAGGCGTGGTGCTCCTGAATACCTCTCGTGGGGCCCTGGTGGATGCAGAAGCGCTGCTGGCCGCCATCAAATCCCGACAGGTGGGAGCGGCGTGCCTGGATGTGTACGAAGAAGAATCCGACCTGTTCTTCGAGGATTTCTCCGGACATATCTTAGATGACGACACCCTGGCAAGACTCATCTCCATGCCCAATGTGATCGTCACGTCCCACCAGGCCTTCTTAACCGAGGAAGCACTGGAAAACATCGCCGCCACCACGGTGGAAAATCTGACAGCTCTGCGAGACGGAAAAGACTGCGACAACGCACTTTGCTGAAACCAGGCACGGTGCAGGATAGATAAAATCTCACCAATTTGAAAGGATAAATTGCTATGTTTATTACCAATGACATCCGGTATATCGGCGTGAATGACCACAAGGTCGATCTGTTTGAAGGACAATATGTAGTTCCAAACGGCATTTCCTATAACTCCTACGTGATCGTAGACGACAAGATCGCCGTTATGGACACCGTAGACACGAACTTCACCCACGAATGGCTGGACAACCTGCAAAGCGTGCTGGGCGACCGGAAGCCGGACTATCTGGTGGTACAGCACATGGAGCCCGACCACTCTGCCAATATCTTCACCTTTGCCAAGACTTTCCCGGACGCCAAGATCGTTTCCTCTGCCAAGGCCTTTGCCATGATGCAGAATTTCTTCGGCACCCAATTTGAGGATCGTCGTGTGGTAGTCGGCGGTGGCGATACCCTAGCGCTGGGCAAGCACAACCTGACCTTTGTGACAGCCCCCATGGTGCACTGGCCGGAGGTCATCGTGACCTATGATTCCACCGACAAGGTGCTGTTCTCCGCAGACGGATTTGGCAAGTTCGGTGCGCTGGATGTAGACGAGCCCTGGGCAGACGAAGCCCGGCGGTACTTCATCGGCATCGTAGGGAAGTATGGCGCACAGGTGCAGGCGCTGCTGAAGAAGGCCGCCACGCTGGATATCGCCACCATCTGCCCGCTGCACGGTCCTGTGCTGACGGAAAACCTGGGCTACTACCTGCATTTGTACGACACCTGGTCCAGCTACCAGCCGGAGGAAGACGGCATCGTGATCGCATTCTCCTCGGTATATGGCAACACCAGAAAGGCTGTAAAGCTGCTGGAAGAACGGCTGAAGGCGAATGGCTGTCCCCGTGTTGTGGTACATGATCTGGCAAGAGACGACATGGCAGAAGCCGTAGCCGATGCGTTCCGGTACAGCAAGCTGGTGCTGGCAACGACCACCTACAACGCCGAGATCTTCCCCTGTATGCGGGACTTCATCGACCACCTGACCGAACGGAACTTCCAGAACCGTACCGTGGCGCTGGTCGAAAACGGAAGCTGGGCACCGCTGGCTGCTAAGATCATGAAGGAAAAGCTCTCTGTCAGCAAGAATATCACCTTTGCCGACAATACCGTTCGGATCCTTTCCGCACTGAACGAAGACAGCACCAACCAGCTGTACGCTCTGGCCGATGAGCTGACCAAGGAATATCTGGCCAGACAGGACGAGACCGCCAACAAAAACGATCTGTCTGCCCTGTTCAAGCTGGGCTATGGTCTGTACGTGGTCACTTCCAACGATGGCAAAAAGGACAACGGTCTGATCGTCAACACCGTGACCCAGGTGACCAACACGCCCAACCGGATCGCTGTGACTATCAATAAAGAAAACTATTCCCATCACGTGATCAAGCAGACCGGGAAGATGATCATCAACTGCCTGGCAGAATCGGCACCCTTCTCCGTATTCGAGACCTTCGGGTTCCAGAGCGGCCGGAACGTAGATAAGTTTGCCGACTGCGAGGAGCTGCGTGCGGACAATGGTCTGCGGTTCCTGCCCCGGCACATCAACTCCTTCCTGTCCTTGCAGGTAGAGCAGTACGTGGATCTAGACACCCACGGGATGTTCATCTGCTCCGTCACCGAGGCAAGAGTGCTGTCCGATGCACCGACCATGACCTACACCTACTATCAGGATCACGTAAAGCCCCAGCCGGAAACGGAAGGGAAGAAGGGCTTCGTGTGCAAGATCTGCGGCTATGTCTACGAAGGCGAGACCCTGCCGGACGACTTCATCTGCCCCCTGTGCAAGCACGGCGTGGCCGACTTTGAACCCATTGGGTGAACGTAAGAAATAAAAATGATACAGCTTGGAGAAAGAGCGTTCAAATCTCTCCTTCCAAGCAAAACGTGAGGGATCCTTCCGCAAAAGGAATTCCCTCACTTTTTTGTTATGCAAAAAGCGCCGATACCTTCTTACCTCTTACTTCCCATCCAGCTCCCGAAGTGTGCGCAGAATGAAGAAAATGGCAATGCAGAAGGTCAGAATATCTGCTGCCGGGAAGGACCAAAGCAGGCCGTCCAGTCCCATCCAGATGGGCATCACGATAGGCAGCACCACGCCCAGTACCACTTCACGGGACATGGTGACGATGGTGGATGCCGCTGCCTTGCCCAGCGCCTGCAAATAGATGAACGTGCCTTTGTTCACCGTGGCCAGTACCATCATGCACAGATAGGTCCGGAAGCATTTTACCGCAAATTCTGTGTAGTACACACTTTCTCCGGCAGCACCAAACAGCGCAGCGATCTGCAAGGGGAAGCATTCCACAATGATCGTAGCCACAGCCCCCACGGCCGCTTCTGCCAGCAGCAGGGAGATAAACAGCTTTTTGGCACGATCTCTGCGACCGGCGCCGATGTTATAGCCCACGATGGGAATGCATCCGGCTGCCAGACCAATGGCGATGGAGATGGCGATCTGGAAAAACTTCATCACAATGCCCAGCACAGCCAACGGGATCTGCGCATATTCGGCCTGTCCGAAGATGGGATCCATGGCACCGTATTTCATGCAGGTGTTCTGCACAGCCGCCATGGAAATGACCAGGGACACCTGCGCCAGAAAGCTGGTCATGCCGAGAGACAAAAACTTGCCAATGAGCCGTTTGTCCAGGTGAAAGCTGCTCTTTTCCAGGTGCATCACCTGCATATGGCAGAGATACCAAAGGGACAAAGCAGCCGTGAGTATCTGCCCGATGACCGTGGCAATGGCGGCTCCCATCATGCCCCAGCGACAACCATAGATGAAAATGGGGTCCAAAATGATGTTGGCAACAGCACCGACCATCGTGGCGAGCATGGCAAAGCGGGGATTGCCGTCGCTGCGAATGATGGGATTGGCAGCCTGCCCGAACATATAAAAGGGAATACCCACGGCGATCCAGAAGAAATATTCCTTGGCAAAGGCATAGGTCTCCGGATTCACCGTGCCGCCAAACAGTGTCAAAAGCGGATCATCAAAAAGTAGATAGACGGCAGTCAGCACCAGGCTGGACAACACACACAGCACCGTGGCGTTTCCCACACTGCGATGGGCATCCTCCGTGCGTCCACTGCCCAGTGCAATGCTGACCGCCGCACAACAGCCGTCCCCCAGCATCACCGCAATGCCCAGTGCCAGCACCGTCATAGGGAAGACGACCGTATTGGCGGCGTTGCCATAGGAGCCCAGATAGTCGGCATTGGCAATAAAGATCTGGTCCACGATGTTGTACAGCGCACCGACCACCAGCGAGATCACGCAGGGTATGGCAAATTTGCGCATGAGCCTGCCGATCTTTTCTGTTACCAGAAAATCATTCGTTTGTTCGTTCATGTTTATGTCCTTTCGTCAAATGGATTTACATAAGAAAAGCGTGCCGCCACCGCTGGAATTACGCCGATGGGCAACACGCTTTTTTGCTGTATTTGTTTTTGCAGTCACGTAACAGATCAGTCCAGTTCAGCAAGCTGGAAACTGATCATAGATCAGTTCAGGTAAGAGCCGACCGGGCTGGTGTTGTACTGCTTGATCACCTTGACCAGCATGGAGCCGTCCGGCTGGGTCACTTCTTCTACGATCTTGTACTTGGTGTGGTTCTTGTCCAGGGTCTTTTTGTACTGCTCCACCTCTTCCTGTACCAGATGCACGGCATGGTCGTGGGGCAGGTCTTCCTTCAGTTGAAAATGCAGGGTCTGACAAATGCAGGCCGATTGGATCCGTTTCATATACGGTCACTCCGTTTCAAAGAATAAAGCGTGCGATCGAAGCTGGCTTTACGTCCTTCGACCACACGCTGCATCTTTATTGTACCAGAAAGCGCTGCCGTTTGCAAAGGTGATTTTGCACAAAAATGTGAAACCTTTGCAATGCCCTGTAGAGGACACCTGTCGGTCAGGTCAACGATCCGTTTACTTCTGACCTCTGACTTCTGCCTTTGTCACCGTACCGGCGTCATCCAGACCTTGCCGGTACCACGGTATACATTCACCAGGCCTTCGCCGGAGGCCGCTGAGCCAATGAGCGATTTCCCGGAGCGCTCTACCGTGAATTCCAGACTGCCACTCCAGGCAATGGCCAGGTTGCCGTCGATCTTCAATACGTCGTCCTGTAAGGTGATCTCGATCAGCTCCTCACGGGGACAGGGGCATTCCAGACACAGGATCCCATTGCCGGAGATGCCCAGATTGAACAGCCCTTCGTTCCCGGCAATGGCAGAGGACAGATTGCTTCGTGCCACTGCTCGCTGCTTCAGAGATGCGTCACAGGCCAGGAACAGACCGTCGTCCAGCACGATGGAGCCATTCCATTCGGCAACATCCACCAGCAGCAGATGCTTGTAGGTGGGTTCCAACACCAAGAGCCCCGTACCGGTGTATTCCGGTTTGATGGCAGATTCGCCGGTCACAGAACCACGCAATGCCTTGCCCAGCAGGTCGCTGACCCCTTTGACACCGGTGGTGGCCTGCACATCGCCTACCATCCACTGCATGGCACCGGATTGGGTGAGCACATCGGACTGCCGCAGGTCACACAGCACCTGTCTGCGCCGTACGCCCATCTGGCTGCAAAAATACGCATTCTGTGCTTCACCGGCTGTGACGCTCAGGTCTCGCAGGTATTCGATGACGGTGAAGGCACCCTTTTGTTCCAGTACACGAATGTCATCATTGTTTAGAAAATTGTTGATTTGATACATACTATAAGTCCTTTCAGTTCCCGGCTACGACCCCGGTTTTGTAGGTGAACACGCCGCTTTCGTCAGGCACGGCTTCTAAGAAGGTCAGCGTACCGGCATAGCCACCTTCCGGTTTGAATCCGGTGAAGAGCACCCGATCCTGCCAAACGGCCGCTTTGGGCACAGAATGACAGGGGATCTTCGGGTCTGCCGGCGTCTGCCAATCGGTGAAGGGCTTGTCGGAGAACCGATATTGTCCCATGCCCTGGAGACTGAACACCAGATAATATTTCCCACGGCAAACAAAATAGTCCGAGCATTCCGGTTCGCCACTGCCGGCCGGTGCCACATAGATGGGCTCCTGTTCGCTCCAGCTTTCTCCATCGACAGAGGTCAGATGGGCCAGACAGCCTCTGCCTTCTTTGACCAGCGTGGTGGTCACGAACATATGCAGCAGTCCATCGGCCCCTTCCACGATCTTGGGGTCACGGGCAGAGGCACCGGTGTAGCGTTCGCTCAGGGTGAAGCCAAAATCCCTGTCCTTGGTGTAGTGGAATCCATCCACCGACACAGAACGTTTGATCGGTGCCGCAGAACCATCAGACATACGCACGGTGTAATACAGGTATTCTTTTCCATTTCGTGGGATCCAGGAACCGGTACAGATGGAGCCTTCTGCCGGGTCATCGATCGCTACCACCATGGGATGGATG
>CAZLED010000027.1:0-30621 GCA_964558485.1 uncultured Ruminococcus sp.
GACCTACCCTTGGTATCCACATCGCCCTCAGCTGACGACATCCCGCCGTCTGACGTATTTCGATATACGGTATGGGTGTCGGCATCCATCATCCCACCGTCGAATAATTTGGTATTCCATACGGGTATCGGGCATACGAAATCCCACCGTCGAACGCATTTCGATGTACGGTATGGATATCCGCCATCCCACATCTGACATCTGACATCCGACATCTGACCTTCCCTGTTGCTGCCGCACGGAACGGTCAAGACCGTTCCCTACAGGTTTTAGGGGATACCCGCCGTCAAACGTGTCAAACCGTACGGTATGGGTATCGGATATATGATACCCAACCTCTGACCTCTGACATCTGACTTCTTACTTCTTACTTCTCCCCATATTCCTCCAGATACAGCCGGATCTTCTCCATGTCCCGGTACATATCCACCTTCTTGGATGCATCACGCAGCAGCGCCGACGGATGGTATACCGCTGTCAGCACAAAGTCGCCCTTCTTCTGCAGAATGCCGTGCTCCTTGGTGATCTTGAAATCCGGACGGATCAGGCGCATGGCAGCGATACGGCCCAGGCACACGATCATTTTCGGCCGGATCAGCTTCACCTGCTCCCGAAGGTACGGTATGCACACATCCTGTTCTTCCGGCAGCGGATCCCGGTTCCGTGGCGGACGACACTTCAATATATTTGCTATGTAGACCTTGCTGCGATCGATGCCCACCGCTTCCAGGTACAGGTCCAGCAGCTGCCCGGCCGCTCCCACAAAAGGTGTCCCCGACAGATCCTCCTGTTCCCCCGGCGCTTCTCCCACGAAAAGCAGATCGGCATTCCGGTCGCCAACGCCAAAGACCACATTCGTCCGGGTCTCGCAAAGTCCGCACCGCCGACAATCCCGGCAGCGGTTCTCCAATTCTTCCCAATTCGTCATACCAACATCCGACAGAAGCCCCACCGCGCCCCTGTCCGCTCCTCACATTATATAGAAGAAAAGGCAAGGACACCCCTGCCTATTCCTCGCTCTCTATCCAATGCTGTCAATTTTGCGTAGCCCAACGATCGACACGCACCAACCGGGAGCGCAAAATCCACCTTCATTCTTCATTCTTCACTATAGCTGCGTCTTACCCTTCCAGACCCATGCTCTGCATCAGCCGTGCATTGAACTCCTCGGCCGTGTTGTAGCCCATGCGCTTCTGGCGGTTGTTCATGGCAGCGATCTCCAAAATCACCGCCAGGTTCCGACCGGGCTTGACCGGAATGGTCAGGGACGGAATGCGGATGCCCATGATGTCGGTGAATTCGGTGTCCAGCCCCAGCCGGTCGTACATCTTGCCCTGCACCCACGGCTCCAGGTTGATGATCATGTCCACCTTTTCCGTTTCCTTGACGGCACCCATACCAAACAGCCGGCGCACGTCCACGATGCCGATGCCACGGAGCTCGATGATGTGCTTGAGAATTTCCGGTGCCCGACCTACAATGGCCTTGGCAGAAACCTTCCGCAGCTCCACGGCATCGTCCGCAATGAACCGGTGGCCACGCTTGATCAGCTCAATGGCCGTCTCACTCTTGCCCACGCCGCTGTCGCCGGTGATGAGAATGCCTTCGCCGTAGACCTCCACCAGTACGCCGTGCCGGGTGATCTGGGGCGCCAGCTGTACGTGCAGGAATGCAATGAGCGCCGCCATAAAATCGCTGGTCTTGTCGTCGGTAGCGAACACGGGGATCTCGAAATATTCAGCCAGCTCCATCATTTGTTCGTCGGGCCGGTTTTCGTCGGTGTAAATGATGGCCGGCGGATTTTGCTGCAGGAAAGCAGTGATCCGTTCCCGGCGCACCTCTTCGGACATTTGCTGCAGATAAAGACTTTCCGCATTGCCGATCAGCTGGATCCGGCGAGCATCGAAGTGGTCAAAGAAACCAGCCAACGCCAGCCCAGGCCGGTTCACGTCGGTGCTGCTGATCATGATGTTCCCGGGATCCTCCGGCGTATACAGCACCTCTAACTTTTGTTCATTGATGATCTTTTGCAGATCCACACGCGAGGTAAAATCGTCCATAGCGTCCTCCCAAAATACGGCAAACAGGTATATAGGAAAATTATACCATAGCGGCGCCGGTAATGCAAGTGTTTTCGTAGATTTTTTTGGGCAAGGGCAAATCCCTTTACCTAACCCTGGTGGGTTTCAAACTGCGTTTGGGCTTGTTTCAATTTTATTTCCCGATTGCTATCGGAAGGAACGCCCTGCGCGGGCAGCGTGAAAGGGTAGGAAGGGGAAGATTAAACTTCCTCGGCAGTTTATTCCCCTTCCTACCCTCTCAACTCCCACCATCCCTATTAATCGCCTCGAAAAGCACTACTTGCAGTTATTCACCAATTCTCTCTGGAAACAGGGCACTTCGCAGTAAATATCGTTCGTTTGAAACTACCACTTTTTGATCATGCTGCCGCAGGGGTACGGGATGCGAGACGTTTGGGTTCTGGTGGGTGCCACGTAAACCTTTGGCGTATGTTTGGTTGCACGCAGAACGTTCGGAGTAGTGGCTGACGTATAGGAAAACAAAATCGTCCCAGTGTCTATATTATTTTCGATTGCGGTATGGCTATCGTGTGCACTACATTACCAGTCGAATGATTTGGTATCCTACATGGGTATTCGATACACAACCGTCTGGCACCAAACAAAATTTCTAACCTACACCAACCGTCCTAATGCGGTTAGCCCAATCAAAAACGGGATTACCAAGCCAAACCAAATCTACTGCGAAGCGTCTTGCTTCCAGAGAAACCGTCCGTCAACTGAAGTGGTGCTTTTCGAGTCGATCGTGATGGGGATGGGAGGTCTCGTGTACCATGTATGGTACGGTAAGGGGAAGAAAAACTGACGAAGAAGTTTTCCTTCTTCCCCTTACCCTCTGAGTACTGCCTGTACAAGGCAGTCATTCCGATACTCATCGGAAAAAGCCCATTGGGTAACACGCCGTACGCTAGTACAAACAAAAAACAAAGGATTTAGACCACGCCCCAATGCAGTTGGAAAAATGTGCGTCCTCTGCAAAAGGGTTAGGTAAAGGGATACGCCCTTCCCCCCAAAAGTTCACAAAAACCTTTCCCCATATTCATAGCCAATTCACGTCCGTCTGCTATAGTGTCGTTGGCATATTGTGCCCATCTGAACACAAAATCATACCATATATTATATCCCAAAAAAGGAGCCTGTCCCCCATGCAAATCCGAAAGATCGCCGCCGGACTGCTTGCCACCGTTCTGCTCACCACTTCTCTGACCGGGTGCAAGAATACCGACCTGGCAAGCACCAAAGAGGAGTCTACTCCCGTCATGACCATCGCCGGCTATGACGTGCCCTATGAGCTGTATCGCTATGTCGCCATGAACTATAAAACCCAGTACGAAGCCGGCTTGTCCGAAAAGGAAGCCGCAGAGCTGTGGCTGGGCGAAGACGGTGCTGCCCTGCTGACCGAGCTGGAAACACACACCACCGAGACCCTCGTCAACCTGTATGCCACCATCTCTCTGGCCGCCACATACGACCTGACCCCGGATAGCGCTCTGATCAGCGAGACCGTAGCCACCCGTATGGACGAGATCTACGAAGGCTACGACAACGACAACGCCGCTTACCTGGCCGATCTGGAGCCCTATTATATGAACGATAGCGTCTATCGGTTCCTGACCCAGAACGACGTGCTGACCGAGGAGCTGTTTTACGCCATGCTGAACCGTGGCGACATTGTCTCCGACGAAGAGACCCTGGACGATATGATCCATTCCGACCAGTTCATCCGGGTCAAGCAGATCCTGATCTCTGCCGACAACGGCAATACCGCCGAGGAGAACAAAGCGGCCGCCGAAGCCTTGTATGGAGAGCTGGAAAACGGCGCCGACTTTGATGCACTGCTGGCAGAATACAGCCAGGACCTGTACCAGTGGGGCAACGACGACGGCTATTATATCACCAGTGGCGTCCGGTACGAAGCCTTTGAGGAAGCAGCCTTTGCCCTGGACATCGGCGAATATTCCGAAGTCATCGAAACGGAAGCCGGCTACTCCATCCTGAAGCGATATGAGAAGGACGAAAAATACCTGCAGTCCCACTTCGACGACCTGTGCCAGGAATATTTCGACTCCGCCTACAACGCCCTGCTGCAGTCCCACGTAAAAACCCTGACCGCCGAGCCCCTCCCCACATTGGCCGACCACACGATATTTACGATGGGGTAACCAACATTCGCCTACAGCAATATACATTGGTACAATACCAATCCGTGGCTGACGTATGGGAAAAACGAAATTCCACCATGGGGATTGGTTGCGGTATCAATTTGGTAAAACGAATGTAGGGCGGGATGACAACTACTTAGCTGCACCAATGATTCGGTGTTCAACATCCCGCCGTCGAATTATTTGGTATTCCACATTGGTATCGGATGCACGAAATTCACGAATCAAAATGTATGTTGGTACCATACCAATCCAATAAAACGTGTACGTTCGACGGCGGGATGTCGTCAGCCAAGAGCGATGTGAATACCAAGGGTAGGTTGACCCATACATGGGTCGCCGCCCATACATTCGACGTACAAAATCGATTCTGTAGCGACACCCATAAACATAGCCGTATGCCCCAACGCCAGTTTGAACCCCACAAAAAAAGGAGAGCACCATGCGATACTACCGATTCAGACGAAAAGCCAGCAAGAAGGTCCGAACTGTCCTGCTCCGGATCCTTTTTGTGTTGGTCGCCGCTGCCGTCATCACCGGTGCCGCTGTCCTGGTGGGGAACCTGCTGCTGCGGAAGGTGGAAGCTGCCGAGACCCTGCTGAGCGCCAATGTGTCCCCTTCCGGCAATGCGGCCGAACGGGTCGATGGCGACAGCATCCCCCAAAAGGTCAAAACCGATGTCCCTCTCGTTCACGCCAGCGGCCTGTCCCTGACTGCCAATACCACCGACGACAGGATCACCGGCCGGATGCGGGAAATGCTGGGCACCTTCGATACCGTGTCCGTCACCATCACCGACGGCACCGACCATGGCGACCTGCTGTATACGTCCCCGGCGCTGATCAAGCTGTTCCGTATGCCGGAGAATACCGCCACCGATCCCCTCTATACCCGACTCAAAGCCATCGCCAATACCGCCAACCACTCCGATCTGCGGTGCAGTGCCGTGCTGTCCGCTTCTCTGCCCCGTACCGACACCGATACCGCCGCATTGCTGGATGGTACCATCGCTGTGGAGCTGTACCAGATGGGCTTCCAGGAGCTGCTGCTGACCGATGTGCTGGGCGACGGCGCCGACACCGATGCCCTCAACAACCTGCGCCGATACCTGCTTTCGATACAAAATACCATAGGGGATACAGACGGCGCCTTTGCCGTGGGCGTGTGTCTGCCGACCAGCGTCTACCTGAATACCGCCAACGCCAAGCAGCTGCAAATGCTGGCAGAGACTGCAGATTTTCTCGCCATGGACGCCGCCGACCTGCCCACCACCGGCCCCAGCGGTACCACACTGTCCGGCATCTGTACATCTCTTTCCGGCAGCTTCCAGCTCTATTCGCTTCGGGTGCTCCTGACCACCACCGACCTGGACCTGCTGGCCAGCCAGTACAAAGCCCTGACCGATATGGCGCTGAGCAACCTGCATTTCACCGGCGAGATCGATCTGGAAACGCTGACCCAAAGACAGACCGAGCCGGGACCGGGTGCGGACACAGACAACGCCGAACCAAGCCCCAATGACCCGGCTGCCGAAACCACAGAACCACTGCCCACCACCAATCCCTATGTCACCACCATGCCGGCGTCTCCCACCGACGAAGCCAATGGGACCGACGACTTCCCGGAGACCGAAGCGGAGACCGAACCGGCCGAAACCACCTATCGTACCGAAGGCGGCTCCTGGTATTGATCATCGCACCGCCAACAGTACCGCCAGCAGCAGGATCAATTCCCAAGCGTCACTGCCGTCGGCCAACAATAGCAGCAGGAGAAAAAACAGCAGCCACTCCTCTTTCCCCAGGCTGTCCAGCATCCCCGACAAAAACGAATCGACTTTCGGGACGCCACCGGGTGCTTCTGCGATCTCCAAAGCTGCATCCACATCGTGCCCGATCGAAATCCCTGGTGTTGCCGGTGAAGCCTCTGCTTCCATGGTCTCCTGCGTTTTCCAGGGACTGTGGACCTTGGTCTCCGTGGGGTAATCGCCCAAGGAACGCCGTTCCCCTGTGTCGTGCCGGAACGCATTGCCATCGTACCCCGGCGGCAGATGGGTGCGTCCCCGTCGTTCTGTGCTTCTGGAATACACACACTCACCCCTCTCTCGTCTGTGGCCCCAGACCGGTGCTGCCCATGGTGCCCAATAGTTCTCCCAGCTGCATGGCCGACATGGCACGGTCGATCATGACACACCGGGCCGGACTGAGGTAGGGCTTCAGGGCCGACAACAGCTTGTTCCGCTTATCCCGTGCCTCTGGTCGAAATAGCACCTGCATCGGCGCTTCGACCTTTTTTGTTTCCACCACCGAAGAAACCACCGTATCCGCACTGTCCGTATCGTCCGTGTTGTCCGCATTGCCCGTATCTGCCGAAGCCGCATCCGCATCCGTGCCCGACGCAGTGCCCGACATGGCAGAAAGCATCGACATCATCCCCGGCAGCTTCTCCATCAGTGCCGATAGATCCGGTGCGCCCGACTGGGACAGATCCATATTCTGCCGGAGATTTTGTACCAGTGCGGCAAACTGGGGATCCGCCATCACTTGCCCCAGCATAGCCGAAAGCTCCTGTGCCATCGCTTCCCCTCCTCAACGCACGTTCTGATATACCGCCACAAGCGCAGCGATCCGCCCAAGATCCCCATCGGTCAGCGCCTCCAGCACCGCCCGGATCCGCCGCATCGTCACGGCATCCGGCAACCTGCCCGGCAACCCATCGTGCTTCCCGACCATCAAAAGCTGTACCATCTGCAAAAGCTGCTCATCCGGCAACATCAGAAGCTGGTCTATCATCTTCTTATCCACCATCATAAAAGCACCACCCTTTCACGGACAGTATATGCCACGGCAGCATGGGTGTGCACGAAAATGGGATTTTTCGAAACACGTTTGGTGGCAGGATGTTCATTTCGGTGGATACCCATATCGAATACCAATCTATTCGACGGCGGGATGTCGTCAGCCAAGAGCGATGCGAATACCCAGGGTAGGTCATCCCGCCCTACATTCGTTTTACCCAAATCGATACCGCATCCAATCCCCATAATGCACCCCCTTACCCCCCAGAAAGGATGAAACCACATATGAAGATCCTCGTTTTCTCCGATACCCACGGCAACCCCGGCTTCATGCAAAAGGCCATAGCCGATCACCTGAACCACGGCGGCATCGGTGCCCTGATCCACTTGGGCGACGGCTGGCGTGACTTTGCCGACCTGCAAAAGCTGTACCCGGATATCCCAGCCTACGCCGTCCGGGGCAACTGCGACGAATGGTCCGGTGCCTGCAAGCTGCCGCCGGTGCAGCTGGTGGAGCTGGACGGTATGCGCTTCTATCTGACCCACGGCCACCACAGCCACGTGAAAAACGGCCTGGAAAACGCTGCCGCCGCTGCTGCCAGAGAAGGTGCCCACGTGCTCCTGTACGGCCACACCCACCTGCGTAACGACAGCCACGAAGACACCGTCTACGGCCGGATCCGCTGCATCAACCCCGGTTCTGCCGGCGCCGGTTATGCCCCATCCTACGCCACCCTGGAGCTGGTGAACGGCCAACTCCTGTGCGGCTTCGGCGTAAAGTGAATCATCTCCACAACGCAAAAAAGACGATACCTGGTCTCCCAAGTATCGCCTTTTTTATTGGCTTCGGTCTCACCGATCACCCATCGATCTTCTTGAAGGTCACATGGATCCGGCGATTCCGGCTGGTTTCGGTAAAGGTGTACGTGTCCGTGATCGGCACTCTCTGTCCATCCACCAGCACCGATGCAATGGCATAGCCCTCGTCCGGTGTCATGGTGTAGGTCAGCTCGTCTCCGTAGTACACGATGGTGTTGCCTTCCGGTGTAATGGAACCACCTTCGCCGGCCGTAGCCGTGATGGTGTGCTTCACCTTGTACTTACCCTCGGTCTCGTGGTAGGTCAGCGCCTGTTCAATGCCGCTGTAGTCCATGCCGAAATCGACTTCCACCTCGTAGCTCTGGTCAATGGATTCGATCACATACGTGGACGCCTCCTTGCTCAGGTACTGGTTCACACGCAGCTTCGCCGTCCGGTTGCCCTGGTTCGGGATCGCTGTGATCTCGATCCGGCTGCCTTCCAGGAAGTAGTAGGTCTGGTCGATCACTTGCTGGACTATCGGTTCGCCATCGATCTCCACACGTCCACCGGCATTGCTGGTGACCCGTACAGAGTACCACTTGTCGACCGTTACCGTTTCGGAATCGACATTGGGAGTCACGACGTTGTCATAGTTCGCCGTGTCCCGTACCTCGATCTTGTATACGGCATTGGGCAGATTCGTGAACGTGTTCTCCTTTTGCCAACCGTACAGCACATTGCCGTTTTTGTCCACAAAAGGTTCGCCGTTTTCATCCACCAATCGGTATTCCAGCTCACCCATACCGCCAATGGCCGTGATGGTGATAGAACCACCTTCTTCGTCCTGGCTGGGCTTGAACTCTACCTTCACGATCTCCACATTGTATTGCTTGATCACGACGGTGTACTCGAATACCTTGTCCGGTGCGTTGGCATCTCGCAGGTAGATCGTGTACGTGCCCACCGCCAGCGTATCAAAGGTATAGGAGTCCGCATTCTTACCAAGGGTCACCCAATCCAGTTCTGCTGCAGATATATCTGCTGCAGATGTATCTTCCGACAGTTCTGCATTGTCCACGATCGCCACCTGGTACTTGGCCGCCAGATCGGTCCAACCAATGTTGCCATCTGCATCGGTGCTGTAGTCGTCGTCGTAGGTACCATGGTGAATGTACTCTGCCACGTTCACCGTCACCGTACCGTATTCGTTCAGCTTACCATCGGTGTAGTCCTTCGCCGGTTCGACAGTCAGCACCTTGTCGTCGTCCACAGTCATGGGATACTGCTTTACCGTAATGGCAGCCGTTGCGGTAACACCATCCCCATCCGTCACCTCCACTGTGAACACACCATTGTGTGCGATCGCAGGATCCAGCGTCTTGGTATAGTTAGTGGTCAGCGCAGCAGCCAGCCCATCTGCCACAGTCACGCCATTGACCGTGACCTTTTCGATGTAGGTGTCACTATCGCTGCGCCGTGTCTTGTTGGCGGTCACAGTGATCTTGCCATCCTTGTCCACCTTGATGGACGCCGTGGGTACCGATGTTTCGCCTTCTGCCAGCGTCAGCAGTACCGAGGACGCAATGCCGGTCGTAGGATCCGTGTAGGTCACACAGTATACGCCCGATGCCGGTACGCTGGAACCACCGGTGCCCGGCAGCTTGTATCGACCAACGTTGGCCTTGGTCGTATCGATCGGCTTCGGCAGCGGATAGCTCTGCAGGAACTGCTCCTGGATCACGCCATCCTGGTCTGCTACCGTTTCCAGATAGCGTACCGTGATGTGTGTGCCGTCATCCACAATGGGCTCCCCATCGCCATCCTGCAGCTGGATATAGATTTCCCCCAGCTCCGCCTTCGTGATAGCGCCGCCGCTCGCATTGACAAACTGCGCCGTGATCTGTCCCGGCATGGGGTCCTTCTTATCCGGATCCACGGTGGTAGTGCTGAACCAGTCTACCTCAATGTCCTGTTCGGCATAGTTGCCGCTGCTGTTCGTGACCTTGATGGTATGGGGACCGTTCACCTTCCAGAGCTTGTCCAGTGTCAGCTTCCACAGGGTATCTCCGTCGATCTGCGTCAGGTATGCCTTCAGTGTCTCATCCGTCAGCACCGACTTGCCGTCGATCCACGCATCCACCAACTGCAGGTCATCCAGGAAGTAGAGATCCAGCGGCAACTCTTCATCCGCCGGTACCGAACCCATTTCCGGCAGGTCCCGGCTGAAGGTGAACATCGGTGCCGCCTTGCCGGAGGTGACGACCAGATTCTCATTGAAGTGCTCCAACAGCTTGTCGAAGTATACAGTTTCTACCGTATCACTGTCACTCAGCACCTTCACCGTCACGGTGTGCAGCTTATTGTAGGTGTTCTGGAAATCGACCTTTTGGCCGGTCCCTTTATCCCCTCTGATTGCGGCATCCTCGGTCTTCGTCAGGGATCGTGTTGCATCGTAGGAGGTCAGCGTCACCGCCGTAAAGCCGGGCAAGGTACTGGACACCTCGATCTTTCCTGCCAGGTCCGGGTCATTCATCACACCCATGAAGTACAGATCCAGGGATGTTGCATAGGTCTGGAAGGAGAAGGCATAGCCCGTATGTGCCACAGCCAGGTCCTTGTTATACGGTGTACCCTGCAGCTCGCCATTGCCGGGGAAGTTGTACGCATCTGTATCTTTCCACTTGGGGTCATCCTTCTTTTCCTCGACCAGTTCGCCATCTTCCGTCACCATCCAGGTAAAGAACTCGGTGTCTTTTTTGGCAATATTGGTAAAGGTACCTTCGTTCTGTACACGGATACAGATATCGTAGAAGTCATTGGTCGCCGGATCCTGAATGCATACCTTCGTTTCCCCTTCACTACCGGCCAACAGCACCAGCGTACCATAGCCGTAGCTGCTGTCCTCTTCGTTATTGGCCTTGGTGAAGTAGGCAACGCTCATGCAGTTTTCCTTGCCGCTTTCTGCAGGCCGTTCGATCACTTCGATCTCGGGCGCAGTCTCGGCCGTGGTCTTGATCACCACCGGAATACGCATCATGGAACCTACCTGCATAGCCAGCATGGCAGGCGCTGCGATCATCGTCTTGGGCTCTACAGACACCTCCGCCGTGTTGTTCAGCTGGGTGTGTTCCGTTTCATCACCGGTCTCCACAGCCTTGCCCTTGACCTGGAGCACCAGATTCAAGCTGCCCGTATCGGAGTTGGCATCGAAATGATCCTTCGGTACTACAAATGTACCAGTCAAATAGCTCTGATGCATAGGAGGCAGGCTTCCCACAGACAGCACCAGAGGCGCTTGGCCATCTCTTGCCTTCTTGCCAGTCGAGGTATCGATCTTCTCCGCTGCAGACGCCTTCAGGGTCTTGTCAGAGTTCTTATAGTTCCCCAGCGGCGTTTCCACGATCCCGGTTGTCTTCTCCTCAGTATAGGCGAAAGTCACTTGCACCTCATCTGCGGTGACAGCACCACGGTTGGTCACCAGGGCATCCAGCGACAGCGTCACATACTTGTCGTCGGCATCCACCACGCTGATCTCACATCTTTCCAGTGCCAGCTCGATCTTTTCCCCGATCAGGATGCAGGCCGGATCCGATACCACTTTACCGTCCTTCCAAGCGATCGTATCTGCCGAGAACGGCTCCTCGCTGGTACCGGTCTCCTGTACGGTGAAGTACATATAGCTATCCGCCAAAGTCGCCACTTCCATCGAAGCCGGGATCGTGATCTGGGTCAGCTCCGTTTCTACTTCCTGCCCAACGGCAACGGACTCCGTCACCTTCCATGTGGCAATAGAAGTCCCGGGTGCGCCAGCCAAGCAAAGGTCGATCTGCAGCGGCTCGTTCACACTACCACGCAGCGTGGTGTCCCCGGTATTGGTAAAGGACACACTGGCTTCCATGGCAGCGCCCGGTGCAAAGTTGTAGTTGGTCAGCGAAATGGACGTATACCCCAGCGCCTGCTGTCCGGCACCAAAGGTCAGCGCATAGATACCCTTTTGGGTATTGTAGACACCGTTTTCGTCCAGCGCCGTTTCATAGTTGTTGGTCAGGGCTACCGCAGAGGATTCATTGCGGAAGGCCTCCGGTATCGTCTCAAGATCATCCGTCAGTTTCTCCACCACAGGCATACCGTTTTCGTCAACGGCAATGACATCGATCTTTTCACCGGTTTCTTCATCTGTCCCCTCTGTGATCTTATAGACCGGTACCACCGCAGCCGTCTTTTGCAGCAGCGACTTGGTACCTTCCGTGATCACCAGGATCCGGTCGTCATCCGCTGTGGAGGAAGCCAGACCGATGCTGACCTTTTCGAAGTTGAATACCGCAGCCTCGGTATTATTATCGATCGCAGTTGCATATTTCTGGTTGAACGCCGCCTGGAGCTCCTCGGTAGTCCAGTCGTTCCGGACAGCATCCTCGTAGGTGGTCATGTCCCGCATAGCCAGCATCACGCCGTTGCCCCAGGTCTGGGCGTCGGGATCGTACTTGGACAGATACAGGGCATTGTTGGCGGTGCCACGGACAGAACGGGTGTACACCGCTACGATGTTGCCCTCTCTGTCTGTGCCAAAGGTCACATTGCTCAGCACCGGCGCCGACTTCACGTCCGCATTGCCCGTGTCCTTGTTGGCCTCGTTCAGCTCCTGTGCCGATTCCTTATGGAAGAACGGAATGATCGCACCGGTACGTTTGCTGCCGGCGGATGCATTCGTGATGGTTTTCAGACTGTTCTCCGGCACCACCAGGGTCTCACCGTTCATCTCAAAGAGTAAGAACGTGCTCTGGGCTGCGGCACGACCGGCCTTGGTGTGGGGACGCAGCGACAGGATCTCGTAGAAATCGTCGGGCTCTCCCGTCAGCTCACCCAGCTTCCCGGTCAGGAAGTTCAGGTTGGCAAAGTAGGGATCTTCATAGGCTACAGACCGCACACCGTTGACATACACGCCGTCCTGTGCCTCGCTGTTCTTGTCCGACTCCACCAGAGACCGCAGCACCACCGGATCTCCCACCGTCAGCGTTGCAGCTTCCTCACCGCTGCCGGGCGTCAGTCTTTGCAGATACAGCTTCCGGTAGGTCATCTCATCGTCGGCCGTGATCTTGCTGTAGACCGTCGTAAACGCCGCATAGTAGAGGTTGCCGACCTTGGTCATGGCAGTGTTTTCCAGCTGCACCCCATCGGCGATCCATTCCTCGCTCTGCATAGAGGTGATGGTATAGGAACCGTCTGCCTGCCGCAGGGCATAGGTGGGGTAGCCGGTCTTCCCGTACAGTCGTGCGTTCAGCTCCCGATACTGCATCTGGAAGTCCGTTGTAGGATCGCTGGTACCGTATTTCACGACCTTACCACTCTCGTCCGCTGTGGACTTGGGAGAAGCACCCAGATTGGCTCTGCTTGCCGTCAGATAGCTCTGCAGCTCTTCCTCTGTATAGTAGTTCGCTTCGTTGTAGAAGACCATGTCTCCGGCGCCGCTGACCATGTAGTACAGCCCGTGCCCATCGTCGTTGCTGGACGCCACTTCCACCGCACCGGCCGTCATGGTGCCGTCTGCGCCGATCGTCAGCGTCACAGTCTTCACCTGGGTATGCTTGCCGGCGTCTGCCATCGCTTCGATAGACTTATTGGCATTCAGCTTGGCATTGTACGCAGCCGTTGCGCCTTCGGTGTAGCTGACCCATGCCACACGAATGGTGTTCTCATCCACCACCCATGCGTCAAAGTCCAGGTCACCGTAGGTATCCTTGTCCAGCTTGTAGTAGTTGCCAGTCCCGATCGGTGCGGACAGACCAAAGAACTTGTTCTCAGCCGCATCCACCGTTTCCTGCACCTTGGAGATCGCCAGCTGAGACGCATGGATGGATTCCCCGTCGGTGTAGGTGTATACGATATAGTTCGTGTCGCCGACCGTCAGCAGCGCATAGTCCGAACCGGATGCCATGTCTTCGCCCAGCGTAAATGCATCCCCTGCGCTAAAGGACGCCGTGTATTCGAAGGGCACGCTTGCATCCGTAGGCGTGTAGGCTCTTTCCTTGTCGGAGAGCATATTGTCCTCCGGAGAGAACAGACGGCTTTCGTTGCCTTCTTCACCGGGCAGGATCACCCGAATGGTCAGCGGACTGTCTTCGTCC
Organism: uncultured Ruminococcus sp.; assembly: GCA_964558485.1. GTDB lineage: Bacteria > Bacillota > Clostridia > Oscillospirales > CAG-272 > UMGS1696. The sequence continues at coordinate 13,964 of CAZLED010000027.1, forward strand.
TCCACCGTTCTGGCCTTGCCGATCTGACCGCCGCCCATTTGCTTGTTGGCAACGTACCAGAAGAAGTTCCAACCGCTCTTGTTGCTGGCCTGCTCGTCGTACTTGGCTTCCCGGTCGTAGGTGATCATGAACTTCACCGCTTCAAACTCGAAGTTGAAGAACAGTGCCGTCACACGGAAGCCCAGCGCCGCCGCCATGGAGAATTCGTTGAACTGGAATGCCTGGAATTCGTTCTTGTCCCCGGCATAGGTGCCGTCGTCGGTCGCCAGAATGGCAAAGGCACAGGACACACTGATGTTGGCAAACAGCTCCACCTTGAACAGCTCCACGCCCACGCCAATGGCAAGCTCCATAAACAGAGACGGAGAGATGTTCACGCCAGAGAATTTTACATCGGTCGTATTCTTGGAAATCACAAGGATCCGGTCAACAACGGCATAACCGGGATTCAGCTTCTCCGGATCCTTGGACCCATCCTGCAGGACCCGCTGTCCGCCGTCATCGATCACGGTAAAGGTCACCGTATAAGCAATATCGTTGTCCTTGCCGTCTACGGACTTGGCAAGCTTGATGGTGGCTTCTTCCCCGTCTTCGCCGTCGGCATTGATGGTACCGGCCACAAAGCCTTCGGGGACCTTTTTACTGCCATCGGCCGCCACAGCATCCACGTACAGCGTACCGTTGAAGTGGATATCGATGGCCTTCTTCTTGGTGGTCACCGTGAAGGTCGCACCCGGCATACCCACATATACGTCGCCGTCCTCTACCTCGTTGGCCTTACTGCCACCCAGCTTGGAGGATTTTTTGTATTCCCAATTGTCTAAGTAATCGTCAAACGCCAGCTTGCTGCCATCGGTAGCCACTTCGAACACAAAGGGTTCGTCTTCATCACTGGGCTTGTACTCGTGGGAGACGACCTTCTTGCGCACGGCCTCCAGACCCAGCGTCAGCTCTGCCTCAAAGCCCACGGTCACAGACACGTACACAATGGGACAAGGCGTCAGGTGTGCCGTATAGGAGAACTGGATGGAACCGGCCAATACGATCAGCATCTGGTTGAAGTGGAAGGACGCATCGATGGGGTCCCACTTGACCACGATGGAAATGCTCAGCGCCAAAGAACCTTCCACGCCCAGGAACTTGATCCCGTAGTTGCCCCGGTGGTTGTGTCGACCGGAGGTCTGCGCATCTACCTGTTCCCGCTTCAGCTGATCCATATAGTCAGACATGGAATTCTTGATCATCTTCGCCGGGGAGTCACTCTTGTTTTCTTCGCCGGTGGCCTTGGATTTCAGCGTGTTGAAGATAGACTTCACCGCCTTGATGGCATCCTCGTTGGAGTCCTTGACGCCATTGACCGAGGCATCCTCCCATTCCTTGGCATAGCGGTCGTCCTGGCCGGTACGCTGGTTTTCGTAGGACATCAGCGGCATACCAATGGTAAAGGAAAGCTCCTGTCCGTTGGTGGCAATGGTCACATAGTCGCCCAGAGAAATATCCAGGTTCGGCATGGTCTGCTGACCGGCCATATTGTATTCCGGCATCGGCGCACCGGCTCCGGAGGAATCGAAATCCGCATCCTTATTGGAGTTGGCATTGGGGTCCACCAGATCCCGTGCCGAGGTGGAATCCGGGTAGGTCGTGAAGGACGCATGGGTGATGGACTCCATCCGGTCCACATCCTTGCCCATATTCGCCTTCGCATTTTCCAAAGCTGCGCTCTGACCCGTCGGATCGTCCTCGTTATCCGCATTATAGACCGGGATACTGCCATCTGTCCCCTTTATGTCGGCTTCCCGTACACACAGGGCAATGGTGTCGTTCTCGTGAATGCCCACCAGATACTGCTGTACCGCATTAACACCCGTCAGCTTTCCTTCGCCATCCACTTCGCCTACCGGGTACCGGTCACCCAAGGGCGTACCATCCAGATAGATCGGCTCCGGCTCCGGGAACTGATCGTCGTAATAGGAGTTGCCCGTCCAGGTGGGGTTCCAGATGATGGAGTCGGTGGCAGCATCGTAGGTGGCAGGACTGGTGTCTCCACCCAGCGGAATATCGATATAGCGGTATCCGGCAGCGGAAGCACCATAGACCGGCACAAAACCGGAGCTCCTTGCCTTTTCCTCTTCTATGGCCTTCTTCTGGTCTTCCGTCAGATCGTCGTCTACCACATCCTCAAATGCACCACGTTGCAGGTATCGATAGCCCTGTTGTTCCTTGGACAGGCCGTTTTTGTTGGCAAGGGTATTGACCAGCCCCGGGATGACCTCTGCCATGGCATTTGCGGACGCTGCATCCGGTGCAAACAGATTTCGCGGCAGCAGGGTATAGGACACCCGCAGGATCATCTGGCTGTACTTGTCCGCGTCGGCCAGCTTCACAGGAGACAGCTCCGTGATGGTATAGGTATCCCCGGTGATCGCAGGCAGCATGGGATCGTTGGCATCTGCCACGTTGTCGCCATCGGCATCGATGATCCGTTCGATGGACGTAATGGTCGCCTTCATGGTGCTGTCCACGGAGAGGAACCGCTTGCTGTAATAGTAGAAGTTCAGCTTCTTCTCGGTAAAGAGGTGCGCCGGGATCTCAATGTCAGCGTCCCCCGCATAGATCTTCCCGTCAAATACAATGTAGTCCTCCGGGTCCAGATGGAAGTTGATCGAGGTAATGTTATTAATACCTGCAAGGGATGTCGATATTACATTGGACACACCATCACTGTCTGGATTGCTGAAGTCACGCTGCTTCCACATTTGTGTAGTCGTCTTAAACGTTTTGGTGCCAGAGTCGTAATATTTGTAGGTAACGGTCGCATTTGTCAGCCGGCTCTCCGACAGTGTCAGCGTGGACAGATAGTCCGCCAGCTCCGTACCTTCCAGCATTTTATCTTCTGTATCTTGCGTTTTAACAGTCTCCCAGCCCCACACCAGCTTCCAGGCATCGTTGACCTTTGAGGGATCGATGGCGGGAGAACCCTCTGCCACACGTTGTACAGAAGGCGAAATGTCCAGAACGATCTCCTGCTCTCTGTTCAGGTACACGTTGATCTGGGTGTTATCCGACGTATCCGCACCCTTGGCAAGATGCAGCGTATAGTAATCTTCACTCTTCTTACCATTCGTATGCAGCGTACCGGTCGTGTATACCGTACCCACGGAACCCGTGAAGATCTCCGGATCATCAACAGCTGCATTCCCATTTTTTCTTTCGGAGAAGGTCACAGCACTGCCATTGCTTCCATTAAAGAACGTATACGAAGAGGTCGCACTGCTGTTCCGCTCTACCTTGACCGCAGAACCCACATAGATCTGCTTCCCGACAAGGTCTTTTGTATTTTTCGTCGAATCGTTGTAGTTCTCATCCGCATTACCCGTGACACCACTCTGCCCTGCCAGCAGCTTCACGGTGGGACGGATCTTCTCGATCATCTTTTCTCGCACGTAGTCCGAGGTCTTGGTCGGATCCATGATCACCTCGTCATCGGCCGTGTGCAACACCACATAGGGCATCGCCATCGTCCGCCGCTGGAGATACCCATAGTCCAGGTGTACCCAGCTTTCTGCATCAAAATCACCACTGCCATGGTGTTCCGTCCAGAAATTGATCTTTTTTACTGGCTTCAGAGCATCTCCTTCAAATGTATAGTGCTTTATCTCCACTTTTTTAGTGCCCTTTGACACCGCAGTATGATGCGCACCGGGTCCACAAAAGTTCGCATCGACTGTAGAATAGATAGACGTAGTATTCGTATCTACTTTTATCTCTGCCATCAACTCCAGCTTCGAGTAGATGTCGTTGACTTTAATCGTCTCCGCTTCGGGTGTATCACCTACAAACTTCCCCATAGCATCGCCGATCTTCTCCTCCAGAAGCAGCTCCATGCTACCTTTTTGCTGGGTCGAATATTCCCAACCATCTCCTCGATCATTATTTTTGTTCGGGTCAAACGTCCACAAACTGGCATCCGTCATGTAGCCATCATAGGTATCACTGAAATCCTTAACGAGTGCTACTAAAGCGTCAGCGGCGGTGTTGTCCTCCGTTTTATAATTTTCCCTTAGGCCGGTATTGGCGATCATAGAATAATCTTTCCAATAATTCGTGATCTGTTCCTTCGGGATCGTGACCTGCAGCTTGCCATAGTCCACGGCACGTCCGTTCACGCTCTCGGTCGAGAACAGCGGATCAAAATCTGCCACCACATCCACAGCCGTTTTTTCCACAGCCTTTGCCACAATGGTGTCCTGCAGGGTAGCCAGCGCAGGGGTCGTCAAAACATCGGCACCTGCATCCGTCTCGTCTGCCGCATACAGCTCCGTGGCAATATTCCCATTCTCCGGCTTTTCCACAGACGTGTTGTACAGATATACCTTGCAAGTCTCTTTGCCGGTCATGATACCGCTGCCGTCCGCACCCTGTACACCCGTCAAGGTGACAGTAAAGTACACGCCGGTGTCATCCTTGGACAGGGTCACGCCGTCGTCGATCAGCTCCACTTCCAGCGCCGTGGTGGTCATGTCCGCCGGAAAATAGGTCACACTTTCCCCGTCAGCGGCCGCATAGTCCTTGCCCACAATGGCAGTGTTGCCATCGATCCGGTACTGGGCGCCCACCACATACTGGGTACCATCCGCACGAACAAGCGGGATCTGCACAGAGCCGTCCGCCTTGTTGGCATATACTACATCCGTAGCAAAACCGATCTGGGAAGGCAGCACCGATTCATCGTCCGCAATGGCCACAGTAGCGATCATGGCACTGTCGTACAAAACGGCACCCTTGGCTTCCGTGATCTGCAGCGCCACCACCTCGGTGTTCTCGTGGAGATCGTCGTCCAGTGCAGTAAAGGTGATGGTCTTTTCCCATTCGCCTTCCGCAAAGATCACACCAATGGTGTACATATCGTATTCGTTGCCGTCAAATACCACATCGTAGGCGGTCTTCTCCATGGAGTTGACAAAGCCCTCCGGTATGGGCGGCAGCTCTTCTTCTTCGATACCGTCCTCATACACGTCACCGCCGTCGCTCAGGGTGCAGTACCGTACGCCGTTCTTGGTGAAGATACAGCGGACCCCGTCAAAGCTCCAATAATATTCGTCGGTCACATAGAACAGCGCTTCGGTCGCATCCTTGACGTCCTGCCATTCGCCCCCGGACAGCACCTGCCACTGGTAGGCATCGGCCTTGTCCAGACCCACGATATAGTACGGGTATTCGCCTGCGTCCTTGTCAGCCTTGGACATATCCGTATCAATGGCATAGTTCGACGTCCGTACCACGTCACCGGGAATTCCCAACGGCTGATAGAACGCAATGGGCTGCGGATTTTCCACCGTCACCAGATAGTCCTTCGTACCGGCCGCATTGGCATAGCCCTTGGTCTCCTCGTCCAGCTGGGTCACAGCCGGCACCAGAGTCACATAGGCCTCCGCACGACCTTCCGTACCACCCAGACGATACAGGGTAATGGTACCGGTCTGGGTCCCATCGGTGGCGCCTTCCACCAGATTCACCTGTTCGGCAGAGAAAGCGAAGGTACCGGTGGGGTAGGTTTCCTCCCAGCTTTCGTCCACAATGGTCTGGTTGCCGTCCGCATCGGTCAGCACAAAGGTCCCATTGTCTTTGGAATAGGTAGCTGCCGAAAACGCCGGGATCGCCGTCTGAGCCACAGTGGTCAGCACCAATAGCGCCGCTAAAGATTTTCGAAATAGATTCATAGAGCCTCCCAAAAAGTTATCGCCAAGGTCACACCGCAAAGCTGTCACACCAAGCAGGACCGCTTTTTCGTTCCAATATTACTTGGCTTAAACCAATGTCATTCCATCAATGACCATTATTTTATTTGGTATTATTATACACGATGTACCCTCAAAAAGCAAGCCTTTTCCAAATTTTGCATACACAAAAACTGCACAAAAATAACGGTATCTTATTGGGCAATTTGCAAGTACTACAACCGTAGCAACCAAAACCACAGCAACCGCAAGGTTGGGCTGCACCACAACACATCCCTACTGCCATGCATCACACCCGACCATTCCCCAAAATAAAAAGAAAACCTCTACAAATATAGAGGTTTTCTTTGTGTGATAGAGTCAATCGACCGTATATTCGTCCCAGCCGGCTATGGCACGAGCCAGGTACATGCCGTCCGCACGGGTGAACACACCATCTCCGTTGCAGTCGGCCACGGTCGTGTCAAAGGGGATCTCGGTATACTTGCCGGCAAACCAGTCGTAGAGCAGTGCCGTGTCTGCTGTATCCACCATACCATCTCCGTTGAGGTCCCCGGTACGAGTCCCGGTGTGGGTGTCCATCCACAGACCGCAGATATCTGCATTGTTGGCAATGTTGGTTTCGTTCTCCTGCTCCGCTACCTGTATGCGATACAGAGAAGACACAGGCTCTTCTATCACAAAGGCAGCGATCGCCTGCGAATTGGCTTCCACCGATATGGTTTGTGTGTCGAGCAGCACCGCCGTCTCTGCATCCTCTACCCGATACAGGGACACAAGAAGATCTTCCTGGGCTTCCTTTCCAACATTTCCGATCACGCCTTTGGCAACAAACTGTCCGTTGCTGTTCTGTACCATTTCTGCCGTCATGATCAGATCCCGGTCGAAGAAGGTCACGTTTTCCTTGTCCATGGCATTTTGGTAGATCGCAGCATCGTTATACGCACCGGTACTGCTTTCTGTCAAGGTCAGCTCATACGTTCCTGCAAAGTCCTCCGGCAAAACGAAGGTCAGGGCAACACTTTCCGATGCGCCGCCGGCAAGTGCTTCCACAGCTCGATAGTCCGCCACCTTTGGATTTCGTTCCGACCCATTGGCAGGCATCTTTTCCAGTGTATCCCACAGGACCACATCAAAGTTCTCTGCCGGCAACGTGCCATCGTTGCGTACCATCACGTACACCGTAAAAGCATTCCCTGCCACCAAGCGAGCGCTGTCAAAGGAAACATCTTCTATAGAAAGCACCGCAGATTGTGCATGGGAGAGCGTATACAGATCGGTCTGTCCATAGGGACTGGAAATGTTTTCCACACCCTCTTCGGTTCCGGTTTCCGTCTCCAAGACCTCTGTGACCATGCAGGGCAGGTACAGCGTATGCGCCGTATAATAGCCCACGCCCGGTGTCGTATGCTGTCCGGTCCCCGTCACCGCAGCGGCTTTGCTGGTCAAACCATCGTTTTGGAAGATCGCATAGGTCTCCGCATAGGTACCGCTGCAGTTCTGATACACAATGGCCCGATCCCCGGTCGCTGCGTCCGAATAGATCCGGAACTGATCCGTAGGCAGCGCCGTGTCCGCCGGCAGCAGGGTCTCCCCTTTTTCGTTGACGATAGCGCCATTCTGATACCAGTACAGTTCACCCGCGGAGAAGACCGGTGCGCTGTCGATCACGGCGTTGTCCGTAAGCTGTGCACCATCCGCAAACAGCTCCATATCCGCCGTAGTTTCCATATCGCCGTCTGCATCCAAGGTCAGCGCATAGCGAGCACCGTCCGTTCCCCAACCAGCCACCAGGCTCTTGATGGGTGCGGTCGCCTGGTACACTGCCTCTGCCGCAGACCAGATACTGCCGTCATATACAGACCGCATCACGCAGGTCTCGCTGTCGGTACCCAACAAATCGTTGGAAGCGCTCTGCAGCCAATACACCACCGCTTCGTTCCCCTGGACCGCCACAACAGGCGAATTGTCATAGATGTCGTTTTCCGTCAGCGAAACTGCCGCATCAAAGCCGGTGCCGTTGAACTGCGCTGCACAGATCTCCATAGCCGCCGCCGTCTTGGGCATGGCAGCTTCGGCGTCTTCCAATTCTGCTTCCGTGAAGACGGTATTGGTATTTTGCCATACGACCCAGGCTACATTCCCGGAAGCCGCCAGAATCGGCAAAAAGTCGGCTGTTCCGTCATCGGCCAGAAGCGCCGGCGTGGTCCATGCACCACCGCTGGTCCTGTAGGAATAATACACAGCCGTCAGATTGGGGCTCACACGATCCGCAGCGCCGCCGATCCAGACCATGAGCTGGGTACCGTTGTCCAGCTGTACCATTTGCGCTTCTGCATTCTGGTATGTATTTTCCTGGAAGGACTGCAGGGTGCTGTTCCATACCGGTGACGACATGGCAGGCTCTTCCCCATCTGCCGCCGACACGACAGCCTCCACCGGATACAGCAGAAGCTCGTCGTTGGCCGTAAAGGCACCACCGGCGGAAAGGTACGATCGATCCTCCAGCTGGTAGTGGGAAGGCGTGTACAAGCCGCTCATGTCTGCCGCATTGGCGGACGCTGCTTCCCCAGGCGCCTGCAGCTGTTGGGCGATCGATCTCGTTTTGTTATTGTTGTAGAAATTGCCGGTCGCCCAAGTCCCCTGCGTAACCGTCCACTTTTTGTTCCAGGAGAAGAAGAATGCCTTTGCTTCTATAAAGACAGAGAATGCCCCTCCCAGTTTAGCATTTCCCACATCTCGCTTGAAGGTGAAATCCAGATTCGCACTGCCTTCCACACCGCCACCGAAGGACAATATATCTTTTCCTCCGACCCCGGTAGAACCACCTACCGCTACGCCGAAGCCCACGCTTCCCAAAGGCTGGAACGGTGCACGCTTACTTCCGGTAATGGCACCAATAACACCAGAGACACTGAGCTTGCCCTCTGCATCCCCTTTCAGATACACCTTCCAATACATCGGTACCGGTCCCAGGGTATATTGTCCGCCCCATTCTATCTTTCCTTCAGCAGTTATAATAATCTGCCCATCTCCCCATTTGATCCCACCGCTGGGGCTTAGGTACCCTTCCAGATACCCCACCAATTGCACGTTTCCTATGATGGACTTATCCTTACGAACTTCGTGCATTTTTACATCTTTATAGCCATTGCGTATTTTATCAATACTTTTCTTATAATCGCCTTTCGCATCTTTAAATGTTTTCTTTATATCTAAATACAATCTCTTTGTTTTTTCTTTTTCCCCCGGTTTATCATCTCCTAAGTTTTCATCTTTATAACTGTAATCATACTCATAAATTCCGAATACAACATATATCTTCCCATTTTCAATGCAAATTTTCACGGGGAATTTGCCAAGGTCCACATCCATATCACTTCCCCCTATAAACGGTATCTTATCGGGAAGTGTCAGTTTCAAGCCGCCGGTCAGATCCAGTTCCGTGCCTTCCAACAGCACATCTGCTGCCACGATATTCAGCTTCCGCTCTAATTTTGTGCCATCCTCTGCCTTCGCCACCAGATAGATGTCCTCCGCCGTGTCGAACTTCTCCTTCAAAACAAAGCACAGCGCATTGTCTGTAAACGCCACCTCGCTGCCGGTTTGATAGAGGCTGAGCGTCCCTTTCCCATGGTCACCCCAATCCACCTCGGCTAAAAGATCGGTGGTGGCATCGGAGTATCGGTCGATCACATATTGGTCGTGGTACACATCGGTATAGGCGGTCACACCGTTCTCATCGGTATAGGCCACCTTTAGGCTTTTTACCACGATTTCGCCGACCGGCTCCAAATAGATCTTCGTTTCCTTGGCATCCAAGCTCTTGAAATCCAGGGTCTGCGTATAGTACCCTTCTTTTTGGATCTCCAGCACAGCGGCCTCGGAAGCGTGTATGGAAGCCGACCCTGCCTTGTTCAGCGTGATCGTTCTTCCCTCTGTCGTACCGCTCTCCAACAGCGTGACCGTCACGTCCTTGCCGTTTTCCGCTGCCACATAGTTGTTCGTGTCGTCGGCTGTCGTCAGGGAGCGCTTGTTGTAATACACGGTGATCGTCTTGTCCCGGAATGTCAGGGCATCGATCCTTTTTTGGTCTTCCTGCGGTGTGCGAACGCTTATATTGTTCTTCTTCGCATATTCCTTTGCCTTCGAGCCCTCTTCGCAGACGATCGTTGCTTTGCCGGTATACCCACCTTCATAGGCAGAAGCGGTCAGATCCTCCCAGGCAGCGATGGAGCTCACACTGTCCGGGATCACCAGCGTCACATCTCCTGTGATCCCATACAGTGCTTCTTCCTCGATACCCCGAACCGCCACACCGTTCACGGAGGACTGGATCGCATAGCGCTTCTCATTGGAGGTGGTATACTCCTCGAACATCAACACATTTCCCGTGCGGGAACCATAGAAAATATGATCCTTATACACAGGTGCTTCATACGCAAAAAACGCTGCCTGCTTTGCCGTGATCGCATCCGCATCGATCGTAGCCGCAGCATAGCTTGCCGTATTCTCCATCGTGACCCAAGCCGTATCGTCTCTGTCATCGGCTGCCAAGCTTGCTTCGGCGCCCGAATTTACTTCGGCTGCTGTAGTAACTGAAGTTACTACACTAGACTGCTGCGATATCTGGATATTCTCTGTATCCAGAACATCCGTACCACGCACAGACAGGACCGCCTGTACCGCCGGTTCCCAAAGCAGCAAGCAGCTGAGGACAAATGCTGCGCATTTTTTCATAAGGTCTGCTCTCCTTTATAAGTCATGTTGGCAGAATCGAACCGAGGGGAAGAATCACTCTTCCCCTCGATCTGGTTCCTACCGTTCCAAGTCCATCACCATGGACCTGGGTTTGCTTTTTTGTAAGAGATAGGGAAACGCCATATCTCTTGTACGCCTTATTTCTGCTGCAAGAATTCCATCAAACGGTGGAATACGGCAGCACATTCGGCTCTGGTCATGTTGGCGGCAGGATCGAACCGGCCATCGTCACGACCCTTGATGATCCCAAGCGCCTGTGCTATGGCAACGTTCTGCTGCGCCCAGGCAGAGATCTGCTCTGCATCTGTGAAGGTCACTTCCTGGAAGGTCACTTCTTGCTGGCCGTAGGCAGACAGATCCACGCCACAAGCCGTCAGATATCGCACGATGAAGGTGCAGGCCTGTTCTCTTGTTACATTGTCGTCCTTACCAAATGTACCCTCTCCGTAACCGGCAGCGATCTGCATCTTGGCAGCCCAAGCCACCGCATCGGTGTACCACTGTCCTTCCGGTACATCCAAGAAGGTATTGACATATGCCGGGATCGGCGTACCGTTTACCAGTGCTTCCGTCCGAGACAGAACGGTCACAAACATGGCACGAGACATGATATCGTTCGGCGCAAATGTGGTATCCGATACACCACGGAAGAGCCCATTCTCATAGGCAAACAACACATCCTTGCAGAACCAATCCACCTCGAAGACATCCGCAAACGGGTTGGTCACCACTTCGGCTACCGGCTCGGCTGCCGGTTCTTCCACCGACTCGTCTGGAATCGCCACAAAGCTTGCTTTCACAACGACGGCCTGATTCGGCATCGTAAAGGTGTAGGTATTTTCTGCCAATTCTCGACACGGGAGCTCGCTGCCCTTTGCACGCACGACCTGGATCGATTCCAGTACGTACCCATCCGCCGGAACAGCCGTCAGCTTCACGGTGTCTCCTTTGACGGCAAGCGTCTTAGAAGCCGTGATCGTACCATGGGCAGTTTCGTCCACCGTCACAGACCAGATCTTCGACATATCGCCTACGAACCCGAGGTAGCTTTCAAAGCCGTACACACGGTCAACGTGCCGGAAGGAGGCTTCGATCGTATGGTTTTCCGTTACATTTGTAAAGGTAAAGCTGTCTCTTGCCCCAATCGATCTGCCATCCACCTTCACGCTCTGGATCGCATAGTCTTCGTCCGGCTGGATCAAGAACGTAGCCTGTTCGCCTTCGTTGACCTTGACCATGCCTTCGGGACTGATGGTACCGCCAACACCGGCCTCCGCCACGATGGTGTATACCTGCGTATCCTCTGCCGGCGGCACAGTGACCGCTGCAAAGGTAGCTTCGATGGTATGATCTGCCGTTACCGATTCAAAGGTGTAGCTGTTGCAAGCTCCAACGTCGGTACCGTCTACCAGAACGCTCTGGACAACATAGCCGCCATTGGGCATAATGGTAAAGGACACATCATCACCCTGATTCACCGCTACCGATCCATGTGGCGTGATGGTACCGCCAGTACCGGCCGCAGCTGTGATCGTATAGTCCCCGCTGAGCGGATTTTCCAGACTCAAGCGAATGGTATATGTACCCGGTTCGCCGGGCAGCTGTACAGATACAGAAGAGTATGCGTTGAAGCTGTTCGAAATATAAACCTGCCGAACTACCGTGTTGCCATCAGATTCGAAGATCACGTATCCAGTCATCCCGTAGCAGGACTGAACCGCATTCTCATCCGCATCCTGTACATCGATAATGGAAATGGGCACATACTGATTTGCCGTGTATTCGTCATCTCCCAAATCGTCACTGATCTGCAGTTTACCTGTCCAAGTGGCACTTAGGTGCAGCGTGGTAGGCGCCGCAGTCGTCAGCGTCAGCTCCGGCAATTCGAACGAGCAGGATACACCATCCTGATAGCAAGAGGCAGACCCATGGTATGTACCGGCCGGGATACGGAAGGTACCGCTGGTCTCACCGCCATACACAGAGAAATCGTAGGGTGTTCCCTCTGCATCGTACAGCCACAGGTTCACGTTCTGCAGTGCGGCGTCCCAGCTCACATCCAGCTGTGCCATTGTATCCAGACTTTCGGTCAGATTGATGGTCTGATCCCCTGTGGTCAGATCTACATCCTTGTTCAGACTGTAGGAAAGCCCATCATAGGTATAGCTTACAGCGACCGTATACTGACCGGGCGTGCACTGTACAGCCGTGCCCCAGGTGTACATACTGGGATAATCGTCCCAATCTCCCATCACCTGCACAGACTGAATATGCAGCAGATCCATATCCTCTGCCGTAAATGTGACGGTATGGGTCTCCAGCGCTGTCAGATCCATATCTGCGGTATATTCATCCACGGGGATCACGTAAACGGCCGGAAGCTCCTCTTGCCCATAGCTGTTTGCACAAATGAACAGGAACGGTTCATAGCCTTCCAGATCCGTGATAGCAGTCAGCGTAGTACCGCTCACACGGGTAGATAAAGAATGCGAGTTGTAGTACGAGCTGCCCACACGATACTTGTACACATAGTACACACGATAGCTGGTGTACTCCGATACGGTAAATGTAAACTTCTTGATGGAACTGTCTTCTCCCTCCGCCGCAAAGGTGTAGGTACCCTCTGCATTGAAATCGGCATCCGTCAACTGCTTATCGAGTCTATAGGATATCCCATCGATCTGCAGAGCGCCATTGACATACACCGGAATGTTCGGCAGAGAAACAGACTTTTTGTCCGCCGACACCGCCACGGTGCGTGTAGGAGAGTATCTGGGACCGCTCACAGAAATATAGTCGCTCTCGAACGTAGCACCATCCAATGCCAGCGTCCGACGTGTAGTCATATCGATAGGCGTATCCTTTTCCTCGATCCAGCCGGCATACAGCGCATATCCCGTGGGATCGTAGAGCGTGAGCAGCTTGCCAGCCAGCCCAGTGCCATCACCCAATACCGTCAATACGGTGCTGCCATCTTCTTGGCTCACCGCACAGGTCTTCGCAGTATATTCGGAGTAGTAATTGCTGTACGAGCTGTAGCTATACAGCAGGATCTCCGGAGCGTCTCCCAACGTTGTGCCGGCCGGCAGCGTGATCGTTGCCCAAGTGCCGTTTGTGGGCGTCGTAAAGGTGGTGGTCTTCGTCAGCGTCGCCGGGGAAGCATCCAGTATACCACCGGTCAGATAGGTCACCTGCACCTGCAGCGTGTACGTCTTCCCTTCCGTCAGCGTGACAGGGTCGGTACTGTACACAGAACCGCCACCCGGGATATGCTCCGCACAAACCGTCCCACCATCGCTATCCTGCAAGGTGATGGTCACACCGGTCACATCCAGAGGAGCCGACAAATTGGCACGCAAAGCAGTCGTCAACGTGCTGACCACGCTTGCATCTGCCGGCGTTACAGAGGTGATCGCAGGCACTTCCCGCTCTCTGGTAGAAATGGTATACGAAGCCGTGTTGTTGCTTGTATCGGTCTCTTTGGTACGCTGGCTGCAGTCCGTCACCTTCACGGAAATGGACTCCGTACCGGCAGACAGTGTCACCGGCAGCTCCAGCACCTCTGTGGTAAATGCCGGCAGATACCGATACACGCCGGTGGTCTGGTCATCGATCAGCGCACCGCTCTTGGTCCCTTGGATCGACAGCTGGTAATAGCCGCCACGGGCACCACGGTTGGAGATACTCACGTGCAGCTTATTTTCTCCCACGATGCCGGTGTTCACATAATTCCCATCTGCATCCAGCAGGAAGATATTCTTTTTGTACACGTCAAAATCCGGGACCGCCAGCTGCACCTTGGATGCATCCACCGGCACCACAGCATCGGCCGGATATACGATCGTGAACCGGTTGTCCGTATTCACAAAGTGGCTGCCGGGGTTCACGTCATAATCCCGTGTGAAGGTGATTTTTTCACCCATGGGGATCATGGTCGGATCCAGCTCAATGATGTTCAGCTCCGACAGACCCGTGTTCACACTGGTACCAATAGACTGCTTGCCACCCTGTGCTGTCTGGATATACAGCGCATAGGTGATCGGCTGGAAGTTGATATACTTGTCTTCGCTGGTGATTCGACCTGTGTAGAACACACGGATCCCCTTGCTGGCTGCCGTGTTTGCTGCACGAGCCGCACGACCGCTCCCCAACGTGTCTTTGGTATGGAACGACGAGGAGATCTTACCACGGTTGGTACACTGATACCCATCCTCATCGATCTGGACATAGGACCAATCGTCCGTATCCTGTTCGCCGCGATCGGGTTGTGGACTGGGCGTAGGATCATCCTTGGGCACAAAAGGCAGAACGATCTTGTCCCGTTCCAGGTCAGCCTTCTCCATAGCCGCATCTAAATAAGCCGTAAAGGAATCCAAGATCTGCTTGAACGTACGTTTTCCTTCCTCCGGCAACCCGGCATTGAAGGCATCCGCAAATGCTTGTTTCAGCTCTGCGCCTCCGTCTGTCTGCACCTTTTGCAGAAGCAGCTCCATCTGGCGATAGGCAATCAGATTCTTCTTGGTCTTGGGCGGCAGCGGTGCATTGTTCAGCGTCTTCAGATCGGTATCCCCTTCAATGGCAATGCTGTATTCGCTGAGGACATCCTCTGCAGCATACCCGGAAAGATCGATCTCCAGTTCAAATTCCTGCAGGATCGCCGCAGCCGGATCCTCTGCCAGCGTAGATACCTCTTCGTCGGCCTCCAGAACGGCAACTGTCCCACCTTGCGGGAACAGCTGATACAGCTTGATCGTCAGCGTATCGCCGACAACACCAGAATGATCGTCGTCGATCCACATCACACTGCCATCCTCCATGGCATATGCGTCATCCTCGGCGTAGCCGTAAGCTGCCAATTCCGCAGGATCCATTTTTTCCTCTGTCAGTGGAGTCGTTACGATCGTCACTGTACCGGAAATGGGATCACTTTCCGCTTTGCTGCTTTCCATCGCAAAGGAAATGGTCGTGTCCCCTGCCCCACTTGTCACACTCGGCAGATCCACAGCAAGCTGACCAAAAGCACTGATGTTCTTTGCCAGCTCTTCGCCGGTGATCGTCTCCGGTTCCGGCGCCGTCAAAGTGACCGGGATCTCAAACGTGTCGCCATTGTCTTTGACAATGATCTTGCCACCTTGGCTGCCTACCAGCTGTGCCGTAGGCGCCACTGTAAATTCCACGCTGCTACCGGACTCCAGCGGAAAGTTGTGGATCAACCTCGGCAAATAGGCATAGGCGGCAAAATCATCATCCACTTCAATATTCATGGAGTTTATATCTTCGCCTTCGTTGGTCAAGGCAACGGTGACACTGCCATCTTCCGCCGAAGTATCCAGCGCATAAGACAGCTTCATGCCTTCACCCGAAACATTTACCTGGATCGTTTTGGACGAGGTCGTGCTATCGTTCAGGTTATGGAAAGTCACATCGATGTCGTAGCTTGTCCCCTCTGCTTCCTGTGCAAAGATCTTCAGCAAAGCGCCGCAGGAATAGGAAGACGCACTATAGCCGCCAAGAACAACGCCGGGATTTCCTTCGTAACCGCCTTGTACGCCCACTGCATCGTCTTCCTGTGTGCGATAGGCAACAAAGTTCATAGAGAGATCCGGATAGGCTTCTGCATTGTCCACCGTCATGTAGTAGGCAGTGGAATCGGAGCTGGTGTTATTTCCCAACGGGATCCAAACATCCTGTTCATAATCCCGAGCAATGGTAAATACCATGTCCCCTGTCCCTGCAAAAGGATCCAAATGGGCAGGAAGCTGTGTTTCGTCCGCATGTACAGTGATGGTAGGTCCCGCAGCTTCCAGCGAGATCTTTTCTGCGGGGCTCTCTGCTCCATTCGCTCCCAAGGCGTGTGGAGCCAAAGACACCATCATCGCAAGCACCAACGAAAAAGCGGTCACTCTTGATACTTTTCGATTCATTGGGTTTCTCCTTACATATGCTAAAAATGTCTTGATTTTTATAACGCACAAAAATCGCCAGATATATTATAAATCCTCCACTCCAAAATTGCAATAGTTTTTCTCAAAAAATAAAAAAATAAATTGTTTTCTTTCACCCATATCCCTGTAGGGGCGTTTCACGAAGCGCCCGCCGAACAATTTGGTATCCTTCACCCATGCATACAAAACGCTCGTCCCAATATACCAATCACCA